>DATFLG010000250.1:0-6991 GCA_035267985.1 Gammaproteobacteria bacterium
GACGAAACCTGGCGCATCCAGTTCTATCCCGTCAAAGGCATGATGGTACTGGGCTCGGCGCTGCTCATGCTCGCCGGGCTGTCCAAGCTGATCAAGGATATCCAGTTGTTCCGCCAGCTCGGGGAGGCCCATAGTCGATGAATACCGTGGCAGTGCCCAATTACACGGCCCGTCGCCTGTGGGGGCGACTGTGGACCTACCTGTTGATCCTTGCCACGGCCGCGATCGCGGTCGTCGTCTGCGTGGAGCTGGTGAACATCCTGTTCTACGACCCCTATGGCGACAAGCACTTCCTGTTCACCCTCAGCGGCAGCCTGGCCAACGTGGGCACCGGAGAGCTTACCTTCCTGATGTTCGGCTCCCTGGCCGTATTGCTCATGATGGGACTGCCCATGGCCTTCGTGGTGGGTGGCCTGGGGGTGGTGTTCATCTACCTGGTCGGCGGACAGACCATGGTGAACATCATCCCCACGCGGATCTTCCCGCTCATGGCCAACCCCCAGCTTGCCGCCATCCCCCTGTTCATCTTCATGGCCTCCATGCTCGAACGCGCCGGGCTCATCGAGGAGATGTTCGACGTGGTGTACAAGTGGATGGGCGGGCTGCGGGGCGGTCTGGCGGCCGCCACCATCCTCGCCTCCACCATCCTCGCGGCCATGGTGGGGGTGATCGGCGCGGCGGTGGTGACCATGGGCATCATCGCCCTGCCGGCCATGCTCGACCGCAAATACGACCAGAAGATCGCCCTGGGCTCGATCATGGCCGGCGGAACCCTGGGCATTCTGATCCCGCCCTCCATTCTGGCCATTCTCTACGCAGTGGTGGCCCAGCAGTCGGTGGGGCAGCTCTATCTGGGCTCGGTGCTCCCGGGTCTGCTGCTGTCGGGCATGTACATCGCCTACGTGCTGATCCGCACCTGGCTCAATCCGGCCCTGGGTCCCAGTCTGCCCAAGGAAGAGCGAGTCAACTGGTGGGGGAAGCTGCGCCTGCTGGTGCGGCTGATCGCCCCCATCTTCCTGGTCTTTCTGGTGCTGGGCCTGCTGTTCGGCGGGGTGGCGACGCCGGTCGAAGCCGCAGGCATCGGCTCATTCGGCGCCATCGTCGTGGCCATGATGCACCGCCGGTTCACCCTGCAGGCCCTGCGCGAGGCGTCCATCACCACGGCCCGGGCCTCGGCCATGGTGCTGTGGATCATCTTCGGCGCCTCCATTTTCGTGGGCTTCTACATCCTGGAAGGCGGTCAGACCTTCATCACGGAAGGCATCCTCGGTACCGGCCTGCACCCCTACGGCATCCTGCTGCTGATGATGATCATGCTGATCTTCCTCGGCATGTTCCTCGATTGGGTGGGGATACTGCTGCTGACGGTGCCCATCTTCGTCCCCATCATCAAGTCACTGACGTTTCCGGGAATCTTCGGCCTGCCGCCGGTGTCCAGCAACGACGTGGTGCTCTGGTTCGGGGTGCTCTACCTGGTGAACATGCAGATGTCGTTCCTCAGCCCGCCGTTCGGCTATGCTCTGTTCTATCTGCGCGGGGTGTGTCCGCCGGAGGTCAGCATGGCGACCATCTTCAAGTCGTCGCTGATCTTCCTCGCCCTGCAGACCACCGGCCTGCTGCTGTGCATCCTGTTCCCGGCCATCATCACCTGGCTTCCGAACCTGGTCTACGGGACGACGTAACCGCCGGCGGCCGCGGCGGACGCGTCCCGAGGAGGTAGTGGCAATGAGCTCCAAAACCACCTACGAGTTGCGTCCGCCGGCCCACGGCGCCGGGGACTTCTCCTCCATTCTCTCTGCCGACGCGCTGGCCTTTGTCGCTGACCTGGCGGCACGGTACACCGACGAGGTGGAGGCCCGCCTGGCGGCGCGCCGGGAACGCCAGCAGCGCCTCGACCAGGGCGAGGAGCTGCACTTTCTTCCCGACACCGTCGACATCCGTGACGGCGACTGGACGGTCGCGCCCCTGCCCGCCGACCTGCAGGACCGACGCGTGGAGATCACCGGCCCCACGGACCGCAAGATGGTGATCAATGCCCTCAACTCGGGGGCCAGCTGCTACATGGCGGATTTCGAGGATTCCAACACCCCCACCTGGACCAACATGGTCGGGGGGCAGCTCAACCTGCGTGACGCGGTGGCCGGGACCATCGAGCACGAGGATCCGGCCAGCGGCAAGCACTATGCCCTTGGGGAAAAGACCGCGGTGCTCCTGGTGCGCCCGCGGGGCTGGCATCTGCCGGAGAAGCACATGCTGGTCGGCGGGCGACCGGTGCCCGGTGCCCTGTTCGACTTCGGCCTGTACTGCTTCCACAACGCCGGCGCCCTGGCCGGGCGCGGCAGCGGCCCTTACTTCTATCTGCCCAAGCTGGAAAGCCATCTCGAGGCCCGCCTGTGGAACCAGGTGTTCGATCACGCCGAGGATGCCCTGGACCTGCCCCGGGGCACCATCAAGGCAACGGTGCTGATCGAAACCCTCCCCGCGGCCTTCGAGATGCACGAGATCCTCTACGAGCTGCGGGAGCACTCGGCGGGGCTGAACTGCGGGCGCTGGGACTACATCTTCAGCTACATCAAGCGCTTCAGGGAACGCGCCGCCCGCGTGCTGCCGGACCGCCGGCAGGTCACCATGACCCAGCCGTTCATGCGCGCCTACACCCAGCTGGTGATCCAGACCTGCCACCGGCGCAACGTCCATGCCATGGGGGGCATGGCGGCCCAGATTCCCATCCGCGGCGACGAGGCGGCCAACCGCGAAGCCCTGGACAAGGTGCGCGGCGACAAGCTGCGGGAGGTCCGTGACGGCCATGACGGCACCTGGGTGGCCCATCCCGCCCTGGTGCCGGTGGCCCGGGAGGTGTTCGACGAGCACATGCCGGCGCCCAACCAGCTGGGGCGCAAGCGCGAGGACGTGCAGGTTTCCGCCGAAGACCTGGTGCAGGTTCCCGAAGGCAGCTGCACGGACGAAGGTCTGCGCTACAACCTGCGGGTGGGCCTGCAGTACCTGGAAGCCTGGCTGGGCGGCCACGGGGCGGTGCCCATCTATCATCTGATGGAGGATGCCGCCACTGCGGAGATCTCCCGGGCGCAGCTCTGGCAGTGGCTGCACCACCATGTCCGGGTGGGCGACGGCCCCCTGGACGAGGAACGTCTGCGCGCGGCCCTGGACGAGGAGATGCAACAGGTGCGCGACGAGCTTGGCCCGGAGCGCTTCGACAGCGGCCGCTTTCCCCGAGCCGCCGAGATTTTCACCCACCTGTGCCTGGACCGGCAGTTCGCCGAATTCCTCACTTTGCCCGCCTACGAGGCGCTGCTGGATCAGGAGCGCGCCACCTGACCGATGCCGGGCGCAGCCACATGAACGCGCTGTGGGGGATGCCGGGGGTCCTGGTCCTGGGCCTTTGCCTGCTCCCCGGCCCGGCCCGGGCGCAGCCGGCCATCGGCTGGGTAGACACGGCCGCGATCTACCCGGGCAGGATCCTGGTCCGGGCCCGCATGGACAGCGGCGCCAAGACCTCGTCCCTGCGCACCGACGCCCGCCAGACCTTCCAACGCGGCGGCGACACCTGGATCCGGCTGCGGGTGACGGACCGCAGGGGACATCCCCATACCCTGGAGCGCCGGGTCGTGCGCATCGCCGCAATCAAGCAGCACAGCGCAACGCCCACCAGGCGGCCGGTGATCCGGCTGGGCCTGTGCGTGGGTGACGTCTACAAGGAGGTGGAGGTCACGGTCGCGGCACGCGCGAATCTGAACTATCCCCTGCTGGTGGGGCGCAACTTCCTGGCGGGCAGCTTTCTCATCGACAGCGCCCGGACGTACACGGCGAAACCCGCCTGCAGCAGAAAAGGGGTCGGTGACCAATGATTCTCATTCGTCACCGACCCCTTTTTTCCTACTGGATTGCGGCCATCCGCTGCTGCTGACGCACCCAGGCCACGATATCCGCCACCGCCTCGGGATCCAGGCCCCGCACCGGCGGCATGGGCCCGAACCTCCAGTGATGGGGCTGGACGCCGTTGCGCACGGCGAGATAGAAGGCCAGGTCGGCATGGTGGCCCGGCCGGTAGACCGGATGGAGCAGCGGCGGGCCCTGACCGGTACCCCGGGCCCCGGCACCGTGGCAGCGGGCACAGTTGGCCTGAAACAGGGCGCGGCCCCGCGCGGCGTCCGCCACATAGCCCGCCGGGGGCAGAAAACCGCCCCCTGAGGCGGAGTCCTCTTCGCCCCCACCGCATCCGCCCAGCATCAGCCCGAGCAGGCCGGCCACCACCGCAGGGCCCGGCCGGGCACGCGGGCGGGCAGTAACTACCCCGCCCCCAGCCTGCGGAGCCACGGCGCTCACCGGCCTTCCTCCAGGTGGCGCCGCTTTTCCAGGAACTCGTCCCTGTCGATCTCGCCCCGGGCATAGCGCTCCTCCAGAATCTGCAGCGCGCTATTGCGGGACGGCGGAGGCAGATGGCCCGCGGTGCCGCCGGAGAAGAAGATCCATTTGATCACGGCAGCGATCCCGGCGATGAGCAGCAGCCAGACCAGCACCATGAAGATCCAGCCCAGGCCCCCCATACCGTACCCCATCCCGTAGCCGTGCCATCCGTAATCACCGTACATGTTGCAACACCTCCTCAAAGGCCCGCGGCCCGCCCGGGCTTGTCCGTGCCTCCAGCTTAGCCCAAATCCCCCGTGGAGCGCAGTCCGTCGTGGCGCTTCCCTGCCCACCGCCGCCCGGCTAGAATAACCCGCCGGCTCCCCCATGCCGCCGAACGTCGGGATACGGGGCCAGGGAGCCGCGGTGGTTGCCAACGCGCCCAGGCTGACGAGCGAGGATGGGTGGAACCTGTCTCAGAGCCCAAAGAGGGGTCGGTGACAAATGATTCTCATTTGTCACCGACCCCTTTTAGCTCCTTCGGCGTTCGCCCCCCGGTGATGCCCGGAACAATTCGGAGCCATTGATGAAAGTACCCGCTCTGCGTCCGCTGCGCCTGAGCGCAATATCCGCGGTCCTCGCGCTCGCCGCCCTGACCCTGGCCGCCTGTGATCGGGCCACGCCCGACGCCAAGCCCGAGACCCCGCCGCCGCCCCAGGTGAGCGTGACCACGGTCCATGCCCAGTCCGTGCCCCTGACCCGCGAACTGGTGGGCCGCCTGGCGCCCACCCGCACCGCCCAGGTCCGCGCCCGGGTCGCCGGCATCATCCTCAAGCGGGCCTACACCGAAGGCACCGACGTCAAACAGGGCCAGATCCTGTTCCGGATCGACCCGGCGCCCCTGCTGGCCACCCTGCATGCCCGCCAGGCGGCCCTGGCCAAGGCCAGGGCGGATGCCGCCAATGCCGCCGTCACGGCAAAACGCTACCGGGACCTGCATGCCAAGGGGCTGCTGTCCCGGCAGGACCTGGACACGGCCGAGGCCAACGCCCGCACCACCGCAGCCGCCGTGAAGGAGGCCCAGGCGGACGTGGAGAGCGCCCGCCTGGATCTGGGCTATGCCACGGTCACCGCCCCCATTGCCGGGCGCGCCGGGCGCGCCCGGGTCACCGAGGGTGCCCTGGTGGGCCAGGGCCAGGCCACGGAGCTGACCACCATCGAGCAGGTCGATCCCATCTACGTCAACTTCACCCAGTCGGTGACCGACCTGCAGAACCTCCAGCAACTGGCCGCCGGCGGCACCGCTTCCGGCGTACCCCACAGTGCCCGGGTGGACGTGGTGCTTCCCGACGGGACCACCTACCCCCATGGGGGCCGGCTGGACTTCTCCGACCTGGCGGCCGATCCGGCCACCGGCGCCGTATCCCTGCGGGCGGTGGTGCCCAACCCGGATCACCGGCTGCTGCCCGGCATGTTCGTGAAGCTGCGCCTGACCCTGGGTCATCTGGACAATGCGTTTCTGATTCCCCAGCCGGCCCTGCAGCGCGACGCCAAGGGGGCGTTCGTGCTCACGGTGGACAAGGACGGCAAGGTGGCGCAGCGCCGCGTGCAGACCCACGGCATGACCCGCACCCACTGGATCGTTTCGGGCTCGCTCCGGGACGGCGAGCGGGTGATCGTCTCCGGGCTGCAGAAGGTGCGCCCCGGAGCGACGGCCAAAGCGGTGGCGGCCCAGGCTGACGGGCCCGACGCCGCGTCGGCCCGGCCCTGAGGACTGCGGACCATGCCGCGCTTTTTCATCGACCGGCCCGTCTTCGCCTGGGTGGTGGCCATTCTCATCACCCTGGCCGGCACCGCGGCCATCTTCAACCTGCCCATCGCCGCCTATCCGCCCATCGCGCCGCCCCAGATCAACATCCAGGCGTCCTATCCGGGCGCCAGCGCGGCGGTGGTGGAGAAGACGGTCACCTCGGTGATCGAGCAGCAGCTCACGGGGGTGGACAACCTGCTGTACTTCGACTCCACCTCGCGCTCCAACGGCAGCGTGGAGATCACCCTGACCTTCAAGAGCGGCACCGACCCGGACATCGCCGCCGTGCAGGTCCAGAACCGGGTGGCCGTCGCCGAGCCCCGTCTGCCCCAGGAGGTGGTGCAGAACGGCATCACGGTGGCCAAGTCCAACAGCGCCTTTCTCATGGTGGTGGCGCTGCAATCCAGCGATCCGAGCCAGGACACCTATGCCCTGAACAATCTGATCGCCTCCCAGGTGCTGGACCCCATCCAGCGACTGAACGGGGTGGGCGGCGCCAGGCAGTTCGGGTCCGGCTACGCCATGCGCATCTGGCTGGACCCGGACAAGCTGCGGGGCTACGGCCTCAGCGCCACCGACGCCCTGGAGGCCGTGCGCGCCCAGAACGTGCAGGTGGCCGCCGGTGCCGTGGGCGCCGAGCCCGCCCCCCAGGGACAGGGCTTCACCGCCTCGGTGACCGCCGCCAGCCGCTTCACCAGCGTCAAGCAGTTCGGCGACATCATCCTGCGGGCCAACGACGACGGCAGCGCGGTGCGCCTCAAGGACGTGGCCCGCATCGCCCTGGGCGCCGAGTCCTACGGCCATGAGGCCAGGCTC
>DATFLG010000251.1:0-2318 GCA_035267985.1 Gammaproteobacteria bacterium
GGGCGAGCCGGAAGCGGTGATCGCCGTGGTTCACGCGCCCGGACTCACCGAAGAGCTGGCCAGACGCGCCTGGTGGGCGCTGCCCACCGCCGACAATGCCCGTCAGCTGCTGAGTCGCGAAGGTGTGGCCTCCAGCGCCATGGGCCCGGTGCTGGCCGAGTACCTGGTGGACTACCTGCCCTTCGAGACCGATCCCCTGTCCGTGGCCGAGTCAGTGCGGCTGGTGCTGCAACCGGGACTGATCAGCGCGGACACCCGCGCCCGTCTGTGGGGTCGGGGGCGGCAGAAGACGGCCTACCATATCGGTTTCCTTCAGGCCGTCCCGGACGATCTGCCCGAGCCGCTGACTCCCCACCGCAGCTGGGAGCTGGCCGATCAGCGGCTGGCGCCGCTGGCGGCCGAGGGCAACGCCGTCGCGGCCCGGCTGTGCCGCACCCTGGCCGCGCCGGGGCAGACGTTTCTGGCCACGGTGGAGCGGGCCCTGCGCCGTCCCGCCGACCAGGACGTGGTGGTCGCTCTGCTGCAGGGCATACAGGATTACTTCCGGGACGCACGCCCGGAGCAGGCCGGCCCCGGGCCCGCCGACATGGACGCCGTGCTGCGCCTGTCCGAACAGACGGGCCGGGGTGCCGGCGCCACGGCCCCGGCCGGACAGGTGCTGGCCGCCGCACCCGAGCTCGAGCCGGAACTGCGCGCCACGGTGGCCCTGTCCCTGGTGGGCGAACCGCTGGTGCGCCCCATTTTTGCGCGCTCCGATGCGGTGGGGTCGGTCATGCGCCGCCAGATCGAACCGGTCACCCGGCCCATCTCCGAGCAGGTGCACTGCCTGCTGGGCAGAGGCTGACATGGGCGGCATGACCTTCGCCAAGGTCTCTCTGGGGCTTCGCGCGCGGGTGCCCGAGGAGGCGCTGGAGCGCTATCTGCCGTTCCCCCTGGGATTTCTGGGCGAGGAGCTCGCAGCCCAGGCCGCCAGCCATGCGGCGGACAAGGCCACCGGCTATTTCCCGGCGCTGGAATTTCTCCAGGCCCAGGGAATCGTCGACAAGGCGTTGTACGACGCCGCCGAGCAGGCCGGCTGGCTGGCCACCCAGCTCGTGCGCCAGGAAGTCCAGACCCGGCTGCGTCCGGTGGTCACCAGTCTGACCTTCCAGTCCATCCTGTGCACTGCGTTCACCATGCCGACGGTGCGACCGCGCGAGCTCAATGCGCTGGCCCGCCTGGCCGAGCACTACACGCCCGATACCGTCAAGGTGGAGCTGTTGATGACCCTGCTGCAGCGCGGCGCGCCCCGGGAGGGACTGGAGCGCATGTCCAGCCAGTTGGTGCTGCGCTGGCTGCGTGGCGTCTTCGCTTCGGTGGAGGTGACGGCAAGCGCGTTCGTCGGCGCGGGAAGCTGATCGTCGTGCAGGTGCCTGGCCGGTCGATGGGGACCCGGCAGGCTTCAACCCATTCAGTTAAGGAGGCTGACTCGATGGCAACGGTGGTGATGTACTGCACGCAGACATGCCCGTATTGTGCGCTTGCCGATCAGCTGCTCGCCCGGCGCGGCGCCACGGTGGAAAAGATCGACATCAGTGGGGGACACGAGCTGTTCGCGGCCATGCAGGCCCGTACCGGCCGCGATACCGTGCCGCAGATCTTCATAGGCGACACCCACGTGGGGGGCTATGACGATCTGGTGGATCTGGATATGGAAGGGGGGTTGGAGCCGCTGCTGGAGTGACCCGTCGCGGCGCAAGTCCAAAAAAGGGGTCGGTGACAAATGACAATCATTTGTCACCGACCCCTTTTTCATGAAGACGGCTCAACCGGTGCTCCACGCCCGGGGGCGGCGCATGCCGGCCACCTTGCAGGCCTGTTGAGTGTAACCGTAAGGGAAGAGCTCATAGAGGTATTTGCGGGTCCCCTTGTCCTTTCCGTAGCGCTGGCCCAGTACCAGCACCATGAGCCTGGAGTCCGGGGGCACATGGTGTTCTTCGAAGTGCTCGCGCATGAAATTGATCACTTCCCAGTGCGCATCCGTCAGGGTCACGTTTTCCTGGTGGGCGATATGCTCTGCGACCTCCTCGGTCCACTCGGTCGGATCGACCAGGAAACCTTCTACATCCGTCTCGGGCATCACGAACTGGCTGGTGGTCACGTTGCAGATCTCCTGTTTGCCAAGGGATGGCCGCCGGATCCGGAGCGTCTCCGCCTTTGCCCTCGGGGCGCGGTGGCGATGGCATCCGGCCGCATGTTGTTGTTCTTGGTACCGGTCAAACGGTATCGTGTCGATACCATATGGGCGCTTTGCGCGGATTGTCAATATTCCATCGGGC
>DATFLG010000252.1:0-3148 GCA_035267985.1 Gammaproteobacteria bacterium
GCCATCTGCGACACGCCCGAGTACTACCCCACCCGCACGGAGAACGCCCTGCTGGCCCGCCATGCCGGGGAGATCCTGGCCGCCGTGGACCCGGACCACATCGTCGAGTTCGGCAGCGGTACCTCCCGCAAGACCCTGCATCTGCTGGAGGCCTGCGCCGCCGACGGGGCGCGCTCCGGGTACTGGCCCCTCGATGTGTGCGAATCCATGCTGCGCGAGGCGGGCGAGGTCCTGGTGGACCGCTATCAGTGGCTGCAGGTGGACGCCCTGGTGGGGGATTACCTGGGCGGACTCGATCACCTGCCCCTGCCGGAGGGACGGCGGCTGTTCGTGTTCCTGGGGGGCACCATCGGCAATTTCGAGCCCTGGCAGGCCGAGGCCTTTCTGGCGGAGCTGCGCGCGCGCATGAATCCCGGCGACGCCCTGCTGCTGGGGGCCGACCGGGTCAAGGATCCGGCGGTGCTCCATGCAGCCTACAACGATGCCGCCGGCATCACGGCCCGGTTCAACCTGAACGTGCTTCGGGTGCTCAACCGGGAGCTGGCGGCTGATTTCGACGAGTCCGCCTTCCGCCACGAAGCCCGTTACAACCCGGCGCTGCAGCGCATCGAGATGTACCTGGTGGCCCGGCGGCCCCAGCGGGTCATGCTGGAGGCCCTGGAGGCCGAGCTGACCCTGGAGGCCGGGGAGCCCATCCTCACGGAAATCAGCCGCAAGTTCACCCCCCAGAGCCTCGAGGCCCTGCTGGGTACGGCCGGCCTGGTTCTGGACCGGCACTTGGAGCCGGCGGACGGGTACTTCTCCCTGGCCCTGGCCCGACCGGCACCGGCCGTGTAACACGGACGTAACACGCCCCCGGTCTAATGAAGCGCTGAGCCGGAACCGGACGGGACCCCGCCGGGGAGCCCCAGCAGATGGGCAATGACTGAGCAGACCATTCTGATCGTCGAGGACGAGCCCGCCATCCGGGAGATGGTGAGCTTCGCC
The DNA here is from genome assembly GCA_035267985.1 of Gammaproteobacteria bacterium. Lineage (GTDB taxonomy): Bacteria > Pseudomonadota > Gammaproteobacteria > DATFLG01 > DATFLG01 > DATFLG01. Next base: position 988 of record DATFLG010000252.1, read on the forward strand.
CTGCAGCGGGCGGGATTCGCCTGGCAGGAGGCGGCCGACGCCCTGCAGGCCCAGGCCAGAATCGCCGACCGGCTGCCCGATCTGATATTGTTGGACTGGATGCTGCCGGGCACCAGCGGCATCGAGCTGGCCCGGCGCCTGAAGAAGGACGAGCTCACCGCCACCGTACCGATCATCATGCTCACCGCCCGGGGTGAGGAGGAGGACAAGGTCCGGGGGCTGGAAGTGGGCGCCGACGACTACGTCACCAAGCCGTTCTCCCCCCGGGAGCTGATGGCCCGCATCAAGGCGGTGCTGCGGCGGGTGGCCCCCGAGCAGGGGGACAGCGTCATCGAAGTGGACGGGCTGGTGCTGGATCCGGCCGGCCACCGGATCAGTGCCGCCGGCGTGGACCTGGAGATCGGTCCGACGGAATATCGGCTGCTGCAGTTTTTCATGACCCACCCGGAGCGGGTCTACAGCCGCACCCAGCTGCTCGACCGGGTGTGGGGTCGGAACGTGTATGTGGAAGAGCGCACTGTCGACGTGCATATCCGGCGCCTGCGCAAGGCGCTGTCCGAAACCGGGCACGACCGTCTCATCCAGACGGTGCGCGGTGCGGGCTACCGGTTCTCCGCCCGGGAGTAGCCGCCCGTGAGCCCGTGGCTGGGCGAGCTGTGGCGGGTCATCGGCCTCGGGTTCATTGCGCTGCTGGTGGGGCTGGCCGCCGGACACCTGACGGCGGTCCTGTTCCTGGGCCTGGCGCTCTACCTGCTCTGGCATCTGGTCCAGCTCTACCGCCTGGAGCGCTGGCTCAACGGCAACAAGCGCTTCCACCCGCCGGATGCCCCCGGCATCTGGGGTGACGTCTCCCAGCATATCTACCGTCTCCAGCAGCGCAACCGCAAGCGCAAGCGCAAGCTGGGAAAGATGCTCAACCGATTCCAGGAAGCCACGGAAGCCATGCCCGACGCCACCGTGGTGCTGGACGCTGTGGGCTCCATTGAGTGGTGGAACACGGCGGCCGAGGAACTGTTGGGACTGCATTATCCCCGGGATGTAGGCCAGCGCCTGGCCAACCTGATCCGCCATCCGGCCTTCGCCGAATACCTCCAGCGCGAGGACTACAGCGACTCGGTGGTCTTTCCGCTGCCCCACAACGACCGCCGTCTGGTGTCCGTGCGGGTGGTCCCCTACGGCAAGAATCAGCGCCTGGTGATCGCCCGGGACATCAGCCGCATGCAGCAGCTCGAGCAGATGCGACGGGACTTCGTGGCCAATGTGTCCCATGAGCTGCGCACACCCCTGACGGTGGTTTCGGGTTACCTGGAGAGTCTGGAGGACGATCCCGACTGTGCCCGGGTCCACGGCAAGTCCCTGGGCGCCATGCGCGAGCAGAGCGAGCGCATGGCGCGCATCGTCGAAGACCTGCTCCTGCTCTCCCGGCTGGAAACCGACGAGCATCCGGAGCCCCCCGCGGTCGTGAGGGTGCCCGGCATGCTCGATGACCTGTGCCGGGACGCCCGACGGCTCAGCGGCGCGCACAATCATCAGATCACCCTGGAAGCCGATGAGGGACTGTGGCTCAAGGGCCACGACAACGAGCTGCGCAGTGCCTTTTCCAACCTGGTGTTCAACGCGGTGCGCTACACCGCCGACGGCGGCGACATCCGCCTGCGCTGGTACGCCGATGAGGAAGGCGCCCATTTCGAGGTGCGCGACACCGGCATCGGCATCGCCCGCCACCATATTCCCCGCCTCACGGAACGGTTCTACCGGGTGGACATCGGGCGCTCGCGCCAGAGCGGCGGCACCGGCCTGGGACTGGCCATCGTCAAGCACGTGCTGCTGCGCCATGAGGGCCGGCTCGATATCCAGAGCGTGCCCGGCCGGGGAAGCACGTTTCGCTGCGACTTCCTGGTGGGTCGGGTTCTGCGCCGGGAGGAATCCGTCGCGTGAGCCCAATCCGGTAAGACAAGAGCCACGGAACCCACGGAATCCACGGAAGGAAGGAATTCAAGGCGGCACGGAAAGCACGGAAAACACGGATGATAACCAAGTGTAAATTCCCGGATTCCGTTTCACTCCATCCGGGCTACCGTCCGTGAACCACTGTCGCCTTACCCCGACCGTCCTGGCGCGGATAAAGCGTCAGCGAACGTAGGGTACAATAAGCGAAGCG
>DATFLG010000253.1:0-2491 GCA_035267985.1 Gammaproteobacteria bacterium
AGCCGGGATGACATAGGCCAGGCGATGCAGCCGCTTCCAGTTCCGGCCCAGGCGCCGGACCATGGCATTGGTGGAGGTGGCGGCGAGCGGCACCATCAGTGTGAAGGCGAGCATGCCCGCGGTGATGAAGGGCCGTTTCACCACATCGTGCACGACGGCCTGCCAGTCGAAGGACTGATCCAGCAGCAGGTAGGTGAACAGGTGCAGCAGGGCGTAGAAGAAGGCGAACAGCCCCAGCATGCGCCGCACCGCGATCGGCCAGGCCCAGCCGAATATCCGGCGCAGGGGCGTCACCAGCAGGGTCAGGAGCAGCAGACGCAGGGTCCACACACCGGTGCCATGGATGATGGCCTTCACCGGGTTGGCCCCCAGTCCGTTGGTCAGGAGACCATAGGTCAGCATCCCCAACGGTATCAGACAAGCCAGGAACACCACCGCCTTGATCATCTTTCGTGATGCGCTGGCGGCCACTGAATACCCCCTCATGGTCAGAAGTACTTCTTCAGGTCCATGCCCGCGTACAGATGGGCCACCTGATCACCGTAGCCGTTGAACATCTGCGTCGGGCGCTTGAACCACTCGCCGATGCGCCGCTCCCGTGCCTGACTCCAGCGGGGATGGTCCACATGGGGATTGACGTTGGAGTAGAAGCCGTATTCCCGGGGGGCCGCCCGGTGCCAGGCGGTCATGGGCTGCTCCTCCTGCAGGCGGATGGCGACGATGGACTTGATGCTCTTGAACCCGTACTTCCAGGGCACCACCAGGCGCAGGGGCGCGCCGTTCTGATTGGGGAGCACCTTGCCGTACAGCCCCACCGCCAGGAGCGTCAGGGGATGCATGGCCTCGTCCATGCGCAGCCCTTCCACGTAGGGCCACTTGAGCACCGGCCAGCGCTGACCGGGCATCTGCTCGGGGTCGTACAGGGTAACGAACTTCACGTACTTGGCCCGGGAGGTGGGTTGGAAGCGCTTGAGCAGGTCTGCCAGAGGGAAGCCGACCCACGGGATGACCATGGACCAGCCCTCCACGCACCGCAGCCGGTAGACGCGCTCCTGCAGCGCATGGGGCTTGATCAGATCCTCCAGGGCGATCTTCCCCGGCTTTTCCACCGCCCCGTCCACGGTCACGGACCAGGGATCCGTCTGCAGGGTATGGGCGTTCTCGGCCGGATCCGACTTGCCGGTGCCGAATTCGTAGAAGTTGTTGTACGTGGTCACGTCCTTGTAGGACGTGCGGGCTTCGTCGGTGCTGAACGGACCCGGGCTGACTCGTCCCAGGGTCAGCGCGGCTTCGGCACGCCCGGGCAGGAGCAGGTTCGGCAACAGCGCGCCGCCGGCCAGGGCCGCCGCCGACTGGAGAAAGCGGCGTCGCTGCTGATAGATTTCCGGCGCCGTGATCTCTGAGGACGGAATATCGGTGGGTCTACGGATGAGCATGGACACCTCCCGCCGCCGACTGCGGCTGCACAGACCCCGGGACGGATGTTGACCCGTCCCGTCGATGAAAACGTTCAACGATGTTCGCTGGTCGGCGGCGCGGCTGCGAAGCCGTTGCCGTCACCCGAACCGATCATGCCACGGTCCGACCCGGGAGTTATCACAAAGCTGTCACGAAGCCGCTCCCGGAAATGACACCCGGGAGACGGCGATCGAGGAAGGAGGGTGGTATGCGGGGATCAGGGTCGAGCGAAAACGGCTCAGCCGACCCAGACCCGGGCGTTGCGGAACATGCGCATCCAGGGACCGTCCTCGGCCCAGTCATCGGGATGCCAGGAATTGTGCACGGTGCGGCACACCCGTTCCGGATGGGGCATCATGATGGTGAACCGCCCGTCCCGGTTGGTCAGGCCGGTGATGCCGTCAGGGGACCCGTTGGGGTTGGCGGGATAGCGCTGAGCCACCTCGCCGTGGTTGTCCACGTAACGCAGGGCCACCGTCCCCGTCCCGGCCGCCCGCTCGGCGCCGCCTTCGGGGAACAGGGCCCGTCCCTCCCCGTGGGCCACGGCGATGGGCAGCAGGGAACCGGCCATGCCCGTCAGCAGCACCGACGGCGAAGGCATGATCTCCACACGGGAGAAGCGGGCCTCGAACTGCTCGCAGCGGTTGCCCACGAAACGGGGCCAGTATTCCGTGCCGGGTATCAACTCGGCCAGGGCCGAGAACATCTGACAGCCGTTGCACACCCCCAGGCCGAAGGTATCCGGACGATGAAAGAAGGCCGTGAACAGGTCCCGGGCACGGGGGTTGAAGAGAATGGACTTGGCCCATCCCTGCCCCGCCCCCAGCACGTCCCCGTAGGAGAACCCGCCGCAGGCCACCAGACCCCGGAACCCTTCCAGGGTATTTCTCCCGGCGAGCACGTCGGTCATGTGCACGTCATGACAGTCGAATCCGGCCCGGTGGAATGCGGCGGCCATCTCCACGTGGCCGTTCACTCCCTGCTCGCGCAGGATGGCCACCGCCGGCCGGCTACCCCGGGCGATGCAGGCGGC
>DATFLG010000254.1:0-3161 GCA_035267985.1 Gammaproteobacteria bacterium
GATCTGGTCCAGATTTTCGACCGCTACTATCGGGGCGCCTCGAGCAAGGGGGCCGGCATCGGCCTGGCCCTGGTCAAGCGCATCTGCGACCGTTATGGCTGGCACATCACCATCGACAGCGCGGAAGGTCAGGGCGCCACGGTGCGCCTGAGCTTCGATGCCCGCGGTGGACGCGGAGCCCGCGCCCGCGAACCGGTCGGCGCCCAGCCCGTGGGGCTGTCCTGACCGGTCCCTGCCGGGGGGGGGCGGAGCGCCCGAAAGCCGAAAACCTGAGGGGCCGTTCGGGCCGGCAGGGCCCTGCCCGTGCTATTCTGCGCCCTGCAGCCCGGCAGCGGCTGTCTCGGGGTCCGCGGCGGCCGCCTGAACCCGGCAGCCTCTGCGCCGTCTTCGCCATCGACATCCACAACCCGGGTATCGGTCCATGAGCAGCCAACAAAGTGACAGTATCATCACTCTGCGCACCCCCCGCACCGAGGACGGCGCCGACGTCTGGCGCCTGGTCAAGGCCTCCGGCGTGCTGGACGTGAACTCCGCCTATCTGTACCTGCTTCTGTGCAAGGATTTCGCCGACACCTGCACCGTCGCCGAGAAGGACGGCGCGCTGGTGGGCTTCGTCACCGGCTACCGCCCGCCGGGGCGGCCCGACGTGCTGTTCGTGTGGCAGATCGGAGTGGACGCCGCGGCCCGGGGTCAGGGCCTCGGTTCGCGGCTGCTGGACACGCTGCTGGCCCAGGACGGATGCCGGGGCATCCGTTTCATCGAGACCACCATCTCACCGTCGAACAAGGCCTCGCGCCGGCTGTTCCATTCCCTGGCCGAGCGCCTCGATATCGAGATCGTCGAGGGCAGCGGCTTCGAGGCGGACATCTTTCCGGAAAGCGGGCACGAAGCCGAGAACCTGTTCCGCCTGGGACCGCTTCGCTGAGGCGCTGTCGGTCCGTTACCCCGGATGCGCCGACGCGGAACCCGGAAAAGAAAACAGCGCCACGGAAAGCACGGAAGCTGAACAATTCGATTCGCCAGGATCGTGTGGCGCAACACCCGAAGGGCATTCCACCAAAAAAGGGGCCGGAGTCCATCGGCTCCGACCCCTTTTTCCCCATGACGACAGCGTAAACCGTAGGGCGCAATAACCGAAGGGCATTGCGCCGGATACCCTTGGCGATGAAAGTCGGTGCAATGCGCGGCGCTTGGCGCCCTAGGTCCTGCGCGTCGGCGACCCCGGATTACGCTGGCGCTAATCCGGGCTACGGCTCTACGGCTCGTCCGCGGGTTCCGCAGCTCTTGGCTTTCCCCGGATTACGCTGGCGCTAATCCGGGCTACGGCTCGACGGCTCGTTGTCCGTGCTTTCCGTGTTTTCCGTGGCGCCTTTGGTTGGTGGATTCCGTGGGTTCCGTGGCTCTTGGCCTTTATCGGACTCCGCTGACGCCGCATCCGGGCGACGACCGCCGGGCCATGATGCGGACGGCTACTGCGCCCCGGTCTGCTTCTCGTCGCTTTTGCCGGTGGCGGCGGCGATCTCCTGCTCCAGGGTGTTCAGGATCTTCTTGCCCCGGGGGCCGGCCAGCTTCACATACTGCTTGCGCACAGGCAGGGCGTCCTTGCGGAAGGCGGCGCGCTCGGCATCGGTCAGGTAGAGGGTCTTGATGTCGCTTTTCTTCTGGATGATCTTCAAGCGCTTCTTGTTCAGGCGCTTCTGCACCTTGAAGATGTAGCCGTCCAGCTGCTTCTTCACGTCCAGCACCGTCTGCTGAAGATTCTTGGGCAGCCCGTCGAAGAACTGGGGATTGGTCACCAGCGTGGTGACGAACGGCAGATGGTAGGCGAAGGTCATGTACTTCTGGACCTCGTAGAAGCCCATTTCCTCGATGGCGAACACCGGATTCACCTCGCCGTCGATCATGTGAAGCTGCAGGCCGCTGTAGACGTCCGAATAGGCCATGGGCGTGGGATTGGCCCCGTAGGCGCGGTAGTCGGCGAGCACCAGGGGCGAGACCATGGTGCGGATCTTGAAGCCCTTGAAATCCGCGGGCGTGCGCAGGGGCTTGTTGCTGGTCCACACCATCCAGCCCTCGGGGATGATGGCCAGCAGCTTGAGCTGCTTGTCCAGATAGGCCTTGCCCAGCTCGTTGTACAGGGCCGGGCTGCTGCTCAGGATCTTCTCGATGGCGTCTTCGTTCTTGGGGAACAGGAAGTGCAGCGAGAAGATCTGGGATTCGGGAACCACCGAACCCAGATGGCCCGGGGAGGCGAAGGCGAACTGCAGGATCCCGTTCTGCACCTGCTCGGTGAGATCCGACGAGGTGCCCAGGGCGCCGTAGGGATAGATGGTGACCTGCACCTTGCCGTGGGTGCGCCGCTCGATCAGCTTCTTGAACTGCTGGGCGTAGTGGTCCTGCACGCTGCCCTTGATTTCCTCCAGGGCGAAACGCCAGTGATACTGCGCCGCGTGGGCGGCCCCCGCGCTCAATGCTAGAAAACAAAGCAAAACGCGGATAAGCTTGGAGCCTGTCTTAGAATCCCGCGCGGCCGCGACGGTGGAAAATTTTGGTGCGCTGTTTAGGCTTGCGGCGGGCGAAGCGAGGAGCGTGGTTGGGTTGTTCCCAATGAGCGACGAGCGACAAAGCAGCGAAGCAAATCCGCCCCGTCCCGAAGGGTTGCGGCCCGGAGCCGCGGCACCTGCGTTGCACGCCTTGCCGGCGCTGGCTTTGGGCCAGCAACGCAGCACTCGCGGGATCCTGAGATAGGTTCTAGCCATGCCAGATTCCTCCCGGTCAAAACCTGCCGTTCAGACACTCGAGACGGCCGTCGTGACCGATTGCCGGATGGGTGCGGGCCCGGCGCTGCGCGTCCGCACCGCCGCGGCGGCGCAAGGTGGGCCCGATGCGATGGCACCCACCATATCACACCCCCCTGATGAACCGCGACCGGAGTGCAAAGCGTGAGTGAACGGCCGCGCTTCACGGGCGTGCTGCGCTGGCTCGTGGCCCTGGACCGGGCCATCGAGGCGCTGGAGGCGACGGTGCTGGTGAGCAGCATACTGCTCATGGCCGCCATGACCATCGCCAACGTCATCGGCCGCGACGTCTTCGACCACAGCCTGATCTTCGCCGATGAGGTGAACCAGATCCTCATCATCCTGACCACCTTCCTGGGAATC
>DATFLG010000255.1:0-3992 GCA_035267985.1 Gammaproteobacteria bacterium
GCCCCCCGGGAATACGGCTTCTACTCCAACGTCAATCCCCACGTGGATCATCCTCGCTGGAGTCAGGCCCGGGAGCGTCGCATCGGCGAATGGCGCAAGCGTCCGACGCGGATGTTCAACGGCTACGGCGATCAGGTGGCCCATCTGTACGCGGGCATGGACCTGCGCAAGTACTTCTGAGGCGCCATGGCACCTCATCGCCTGCGAGCGCGCCGCGCCCTGAAGAGCGCCGTCTTCGTCGCCGCCCTCGTGCCTCTGGCCCTGCTGGTGTACGGGGCGCTGAACGACGCCCTGGGAGCCAATCCGGTGGAAGCCATCACCCACCGCACCGGGGAGTGGGCCCTGCGCCTGCTGCTGATCACCCTGGCGGTGACGCCGTTGCGCCGGCTGCTGGGCTGGTCCTGGGCGCTTTCCGTGCGCCGCATGCTGGGGCTGTTCGCCTTCTTCTACGCCGGCCTGCACCTGTTGACCTATCTGTGGCTGGATCAGTTCTTCGACTGGCCGGCCATCGGGCACGATGTGGTCAAACGCCCTTTCATCACCGTGGGCATGCTCGCCTTCGCACTGCTCGTGCCCCTGGCGGCCACCTCCACCAATGCCATGATGCGGCGCCTGGGCCGGAACTGGAAGCGGCTGCATCGCCTGGCCTATGTCATCCCGGCTCTCGGTGTGCTGCACTACTACTGGCTGGTCAAGGCCGATGTGCGTGCGCCGCTGGCCTATGGGGCCGTGCTGGCCATGCTGCTGGGCCTGCGCCTGTGGTGGCGCTACCGCAGCCGGGTGTCGGGCCGGCCGGCCGCCGTCGGGGCCCGGGTCGTCATGCCGGCCGCCCGCCGGGGATGAGGCGGCGACAGTCTCTCAGGCAGGAGGATGCTCGAGGGCGGCGCGCCCGGCCCAGTCCCGGGCGAACTGCCAGGCGACCCGGCCGCTGCGCGAGCCGCGGGCCAGTGCCCATTGCAGCGCGGCCTGACGGACCGCATCCCGGTCCGTCACCGTGACCTTCAGGCGCTTGAGCCAGTGGAACACGATGGCCAGGTAGGCGTCCTGGTCGAACGGATAGAAGGACAGCCACAGGCCGAAGCGCTCCGACAGGGAGATCTTCTCCTCCACCGCTTCGCCGTGATGAATCTCGCCGCCCACCAGCCGCGCCTCCTGGTTCTCGGCCTGGTATTCAGGGAGCAGATGACGGCGGTTGGAGGTGGCGTACACCACGACGTTGTCGGGGGCGGCGGTAATGGACCCGTCCAGAACGGCCTTGAGGGTCTTGTAGCTGGGATCGTCGGCTTCGAAGGACAGGTCGTCGCAGAACAGCACGAAGCGCTCGGGCCGGGCGTAGAGCAGGTCGACGATATCGGCCAGGTCCACCAGGTCCGCCTTGTCCACCTCGATCAGGCGCAGTCCGTCCCGGGCGTGGGCATTGAGCAATGCCTTCACCAGGGAGGACTTGCCGGTGCCCCGGGAGCCCCACAGCAGGGCGTTGTTGGCGGGGGCGCCCGCCAGGAACTGTCGGGTGTTGCGGTCCAGCTCCCGCTTCTGCTCGTCCACCCCCCGCAGGTCGGTCAGCCGCAGCCGATGAGGATGGCGCACCGGGTCGAGCCACCCCCGGCGGCTGTTGCGCCGCCAGCGGAAGGCCACCGCCCCGTTCCAGTCCGGGGCGGCCGGCGGTGCCGGCACCAGCTGCTCGACCCGGTCCAGAACCTCCTCGGCCCGTGCCAGGAAGCGTTGCAGACCGTCCTGGGGCTGTCCCGGAGCTTCGCGTCCCGATCGTTTGGCGGCCATGGCGCTCAGGTCCGGATGGGCTTGTACTTGATGCGGTGGGGCTGGTCGGCGTCCTCGCCCAGCCGGCGCCGGCGGTCGGCCTCGTAGTCCGCGTAGTTGCCCTCGAACCACACCACCTGACTGTCGCCCTCGAAGGCCAGCATATGGGTGGCGATACGGTCCAGGAACCAGCGGTCGTGAGAGATCACCACGGCGCAGCCCGGAAACTCCAGCAGGGCCTCTTCCAGGGCCCGCAGGGTTTCCACGTCCAGATCATTGGTGGGCTCGTCCAGCAGCAGCACGTTGCCGCCGCTGCGCAGCAGCTTGGCCAGATGCACCCGATTGCGCTCACCGCCGGAGAGGTCCCCCACCCGCTTCTGCTGATCCGGTCCAGTGAAGTTGAAGCGGCCCACGTAGGCCCGGGAGTTGGTCTCGTATTTACCCACGGTGATGACGTCCTGGCCCTCGGAGATCTCCTCCCAGACCGTCTTGTCCCCCTGCAGGCTGTCCCGGCTCTGGTCCACGTAGGCCAGGCTGACGGTGTCGCCGACGCGGATGGACCCCCGGTCGGGTTGCTCCTGGCCGGTGAGCATGCGGAACAGGGTCGTCTTGCCGGCGCCGTTGGGTCCGATCACCCCTACGATGCCCCCGGGAGGCAGCTTGAAGCTCAGGTCGTCGATCAGCAGCCGTTCGCCGAAGCCCTTGCCCAGGTGGTCGGCCTCGATCACCAGGTCCCCCAGGCGCGGACCCGGCGGAATGTAGAGCTCGCGGGTCTCGTTGCGCTGCTGGTAGTCCTGGGACGACAATTCCTCGAAGCGGGCCAGGCGGGCCTTGTTCTTGGCCTGTCTTCCCTTGGGGTTGGCGCGTACCCACTCGAGCTCCTCCTTGATGGCCCGCTGGCGGGCGGATTCGCGCTTCTCCTCCATTTCCAGGCGCTTCTCCTTCTGCTCCAGCCAGGAGGAGTAGTTGCCCTGCCAGGGAATGCCGTGGCCCCGGTCCAGCTCCAGGATCCAGCCCGCCACATTGTCCAGGAAATAGCGGTCGTGGGTGACCGCCACCACCGTCCCGGAATACTCGTGCAGGAAGCGCTCCAGCCAGGCGACGCTTTCGGCGTCCAGATGGTTGGTGGGCTCGTCCAGCAGCAGCATGTCCGGCGCCGACAGCAGCAGCTTGCACAGGGCGACTCGCCGTCGCTCCCCGCCCGAAAGCTTGGTGACGTCAGCCTCCCAGGGGGGCAGGCGCAGGGCGTCGGCGGCGATCTCCAGCTTCACTTCCAGGTTATGGGCATCGGCGGCCTGGATCACGTTCTCCAGGCGCGCCTGCTCGGCGGCCAGGGCCTCGAAATCGGCGTCGGGTTCGGCGTAGGCGGCATAGACCTCCTCCAGCCGCTGCTGGGCCGCCTTCACCTCCGCCAGTCCCTCCTCCACGTTGCCGCGCACGTCCTTGTCGGGATCGAGCTGTGGCTCCTGGGGCAGATAGCCCACGTTCAGGCCGGGCTGGGGGCGGGCCTCACCTTCGTATTCGTTGTCCACCCCCGCCATGATGCGCAGCAGGGTGGATTTGCCGGAGCCGTTCAGCCCCAGCACGCCGATCTTGGCGCCCGGGAAGAAGGAGAGGGAGATATCCTGGAGGATCACCCGCTTGGGCGGTACCACCTTGCCCACGCGGTTCATTGTGTAGACGTATTGTGCCATGGGATACGGAGAATCTGTCGCTAAAGCCGGAAGATCGGTCATTATACTCAAACGCCCGGGCGCGCCGCCAACGGCGCAGCCTTGGCACGACGACACGGGTTCGGGTAGGTTCATGCTTCCAAGGGGGGACCATGACGGATGAACTCGCGGGGGACGCGCTGATCCCGGCCGGGCTCGCCGCGGCGGCATTCAACGCCGTGGCGGCGCCGGTGGCGGTGCTGGATGCGGACGGCACCATTCTGCAGGTCAATCCGGCCTGTGCCCGGCTGTGCGCCTGTGAACCTGACCGGCTCCGCCGGCGCAGCTGGCAGAGCCTTGCCGGCGCCGAGCAGACCGAAACCTTGCGTCAGGTGCTGGCCTCACCCGGCTCGGTCGGCGCGCCGGTCTCCCGCGAGACGCGCTGGGGCCTGCCCGGCGCCGAGCGCCGCACCGTGGTCTGGTCGTACTGTGCCGTGACCGATGGGCCGGGGGAACGGCTCTGTGTGATTGCCACCGGCAGCGACGTGACCGAGGCCCGAGCCACGGAACAGGCTCTGCGCG
>DATFLG010000256.1:0-2337 GCA_035267985.1 Gammaproteobacteria bacterium
CGGCTCCCACAGCCCGTTCAGTGCGCCTGCCCCTGGCGGATCTGCTGACGGGTCAGTAGACGTAGCGCAGCTGCAGGTAGGCCCGGTCGGCGTTGTCGTACTGGCCGAACAGGCCGGTCGGGGGGCCGTGGAAGATATCCAGCCCGGCGGTGGTCTCCCAGTCCGTGGCGAAATGCCAGGTGACCCGGGGGCGCATCATCCAGCCGTTGCGGTTCAGGCTGTGAATGAGCAGGAATTTGGGCTCGACCTTCTGGTCCATGAGCTTGGTGCTGGCGTAGAGGCTGAAGCCGCTTTCGAAACGGTCCGGGATGATGCCCGGATCGTGGTTGGGAAACCAGCGTTGATACACCTGCACGTTCACCCGCGAGCTGTGGGGCAGGGGATAGTCCACGCCCAGGACGTAATCCAGGGAGTTTTGGCGCACCACCCCGTCGCTGTCCGAGAGCCGGTGCACGTTGTAGTACCGGTCATGGGTGTACACGGCCTCGCCCTTGAGCACGAAACGACCCATGTCCTTGCCCACGGTGGCCCCCACCTGCTGGATACGGGTATGGTCGGGCTTGTAGACGATGGTGGGCGTCGGGTTGCTGACCACGGTCCGGAAGAAGGTGGGGGAGGCGTCCATGCTGTTGTAATAGAAGCCTGACATGTCCCAGCCGTTGTACAGGTAGGACAGACGCAGGCCGTAGGCGCCATCGGATGCGCCATGGGGTTTGTGCTCGTCGCGGATGACCGTCTGATAGCCGGGCGGCGCCGGCATGGGGTAGGGATAGAAATCGGCGCCGGGCTTGCCGATGTCGTCGTAGGTCATGTAGGGAATCCAGATGGCCTCGCCATGGAAGTCGCCCTTGAAATACTCGGCCCGGGCGGCCCATTGGGGGATGCGGATCATGTCGAAGTCCTGGGCCACGAACTGGCGCAGGTCCTTGGCGGACACCACGTCCGCAAAGAACAGGCCCACCATCTCACCCCAGACGATCTGCTGGCGCCCCAGGCGGTAGTCCCAGTCGCCGGCGGACACGTCCAGATAGGTCTCCCGGAACATGGCCTCCAGCCGCTGATCCTTTTTGACGGCCGCCGGATAGAAGTCGGAGTTGTAGTAGACCGGGTCATAGCTGATCCGGCCGCTGATTTTCCAGCCCAGCTTGGGGCCCGAGTGGCCCTCGACCCCCATCTGGAGGGTGTTGCGGAACAGGGACCAGTGCCTGGGATTACCGTAGGTGTAGGCCAGTCGGGACTGGAAGAATCCCCGGGGACGCAGGGGAGGCCGCGGGGCGGTCCGGGCCGGCTGAAACAGCGCTCCCATCCTCTGGCCGGCCTGGTCCTTCTGGTCCGCAGCGGGCTGGTCGGACGACGACGGGGCCGGCTGAAACAGGCCGCCGATCCCGCCTTGGGATGTGTTCCCGGCGCCGGCCCCTGGAGCGCTCTGCGCGCGGGAGGAGGCCTCCTCCTTTGCGGCCGGGCCGTCAGTCGGGTCGGGGCCGTCGGACTGGAACAGGCCGGGGGCGGGCGCTGGCCGCCGGGCCCCCGGGCCGATGGCCGTCGCCGGGTGGCGGGGCCCCAGCGGTCGCAGGAATCCGTTCCAGTGGCTGCGGCGGAGCTGGTCCCGGGCCGCCCGCGCCTGAGCCCGTCCTGCAAACGGCCCTACCAGCACCGCCGTCAGGGGCCGGGACCCGTTCGCGGCGGGACGCGTCATAACGGGATAGCCCTGGGCGCGCAGTTGCCGGGCGGCCCGTTCGGCGTTGGCAGGTCGGGAGAAGGCGCCGACCTGCACGGCGTAGTCGGCCCGTGCCACGCCTGCCACGGCAAGGAGCACCATGAGCACCGTGAGGCGCACGATTTCCCGGTGACGCCGGGTCTGACCGGCCCGGCGGCGCGCGATCTGCTTCTCCAGCAACCCCCTGCCCCCTTGCGTGGTTCCGTTTCCCTGTTGTCGCCCGCCAGGGGCGGGCGCATAATCCCCCGTGCCCAGGCCCGCTACCGGCGCCTGGCGCCAGAGTATAGCCAGGAGCTCAGGAAAAAACAGCGAACTGGACGACATTCTTCACAAAAGTTCGCTACACTTCCCGGGTGCGGCACCAAGGGCCGCCCCAGGAGGGCGCTGAATGGAATCGGAAAAAAAACAATGCCTTGTGATATATATAGTGGTGGTGTGACCGACCCATTCCGGGTCCTTCCGTTCCCGATTTCCGACGTGCCGACAGCTTGTAATCCAATGCTTACAAGCTGTCGGGTCGTTTGCTCTATTCCTTTAACACACGTGCCTGATACTTTGACGGGAATTCGGCTCCATCCCGCCCCATCGTGCCGGGTGTCAGGACGCCCGCGAACCCGGGC
>DATFLG010000257.1:0-12030 GCA_035267985.1 Gammaproteobacteria bacterium
TCGCCCAGCACTATTCAGACGCGGACGTATTCGTACTTCCCTCCCTGATCGAAGCCCAGCCGATGGTGGTGATCGAGGCGATGCACTTCGCCAAGCCGGTGATCGTCACGCGGCAGATGGTATCCGCCGAGGAGCTGGTTGCCGATGGAGAAAACGGCTTCATCGTGGACGCGGACAACGCAGCCGATCTCGCCGGCAAACTGGCACGCCTGGATGGGGATAAAGCACTGCGGGAGAAGCTGGGGCACAACGCCCATCTCCGCTCTCAGGGCTATGGTCTTTCTGCCATTATCGATGATCTGGAGGGCGAATACGCTGATCTGCTTCAGCGCTAGGCACGCGCCGCCCGCCCTCGAGCCGGAGAGTGGACTTCAGACCGCCTTCAACTACAGCGGGCGAACGGTAGCGCGCCCGGTCAGTGGCGTGCGCCTTGAGCTTCGGGATTTTTCAAACGAAGCTGACAAGCCCTAACAGGATGTTGAAAAAGGCCATCCCTGGCCCTTTTTCAACTGACTTCGATGCGGCGCGTCCCTGCGGCGCCTGGCAGGCTGTTATTCAACAGCCTGCTAATCGCGAAACGCGGACACCGTCTCAGTCCTTGAGGTTCGCCAGCAGCGCCTTTGCGTCCCAGACCCCGTAGAATTTCTCGTGCTTGGCCAGCAGTGCCTTGAGCATGTCGCGGGCTTCCTGCTTCCGCCCGGTGGCTGAAAGCGCCTTGGCCACATGGTACTGGTACATGGGATTGTCGGAAGCCTTGGCGGCCGCCTGCTTGACCAGCCGCAATGCCTGCTCCTTGTCCCCCTGCTTGAGCAGGATCAGGCCCAGGGTGTCCAGCACGGCCGGGTTGTCCGGGTCCTGATCCCGCGCGCGCTCGGCATACTTGCGGGCCTTGGCCGTGTCGGAATCCCTCAGAAGCCAGGCGAGATCGTTGAGAGCGGGCACATGATCCGGGGCCTGTTCGATGATCCTGGACAAGTCGGCCCGTGCCGCCTCATTGCGATGCAGCACCATCTCCCGCCCCGCCAGGTCGTAACGGATCTTCACGTCCCTGGGATGCTTGTGCAGCCAGTCACGCAGCACCTTGAGGCTGGCGTCCCAGTCATTGGCCTCCCACTTCGCCTGGGCATAATCGGAGACCAGGCGTCCGTTGCTCGCCTTGGCGATCGCCTTGCCATACGCCTTGTCCGCTTCCTTCGGGTGTCCCTGGTGCAGGGCCAGCCAACCCTGCAGCCCCAGTACTTCCACATTGCCGCGATACTTCTTCTGCAGACGGGTCAGTATGGCACTGGCCTTGTCCGGCTGCTTGCGGGCCATGAGCACCCGCGCGAGACTCACGTTGGCCGGCAGATAGTCCGGATCCAGATCCACCGCCCGCTGGAATTCCCGGTGGGCGTCGTCAACCTGCTTGAGGTCGGCATAGGCCCGCCCCAGCAGATAGTGGGCCTGGGCAACCTTGGGTGTCAGCCTGACCAGCTGCTCCAGAGTCCTGGACGCGGTGGCCGGCTGTTTCTGGGCCAGCTGGATCCTGCCGATCTCCGCCAATGCCACCGGTGTCTCCCGGGCATCCTTGTCCAGGTCCTGCATGGTCGCCAGCGCCTGGGAGGCCTGTCCCCGATTGAGATAATAGTTGGCCAGCAGCAGCCGCGGCCGGACCGCACGCGGATGGGCGTTGGCCGCCTTCTCCAGCGTCTCCTTGGCCTCATTCACCTGCCCCTGCTTGCTTTGCAGATCGGCCAGCTGCACCAGAGCCGCCAGGTTCTTCGGATCATGGACCAGCACCTGCTGATACAGGTCGTGGGCTGCGGCCCGTTTGTTGTCCTTGATATCCAGTGCCGCCAGCCGCAACGCGGCGCCCGGGTCGCCGGGTTTGATCGCCAGCGCCCTTTGAAATGCCCGGCGGGCCTGCTTCTCATCCTTGTTCTTGAGGTGTGCCATTCCGGCCAGCGTCTCCGGCAGGGCGCTGCGGGGATGCGCGGTCTGCATCTTCCCGATCTCGGCCAGGGCCTGCTTCACCTTCCCCTGTCCGATCAGCGCCATGACCAGCAGGGTCTGCGCCTGCTCACCGCCCTCGTCGGCATTCGCGGCTTTCTCCAGCGCCCGGATCCCCGCCTGCCCCTTGCCGGAGCCCAGCAGTCCCAGGCCCAGCTGGACCTGTCCCTCGACGCTCTTCGGGTTCTTCTTGACCGCGTCCTCCAGGTACTGCAACCCCTTGTCGGTCTTGCCCTGGCGCAGGTAGATCCCCCCCAGCATCCGCATTACCGTCAGGTCGTCCGGCGTCTGGCGAAGCACGGGCAGCAGCATGGCTTCGGCGCCCTTGAGATCACCGGTGCGCATGCGCACCGCCCCCAGTAGCACCCGTGCCCTGGCATACCCCGGCGCGGCGGAAACCACCTGCCCGAGGTACTGCGCAGCCTGCTGATTATGCCCCTGGAGGAAATGGGCGGCACCCAGATACATCTGGGCCGGCAGATAGTCCGGCAGCGCCTTGAGTGTCTTCTCGAACTGGTTCTGGGCGTCCCCGTACTTCTTCTGGCGGAACGCCACCACCCCTTCGGCGAACCGGACCCGGGGGTATCGGGGTGCCGCGGCCTTCACGGCCTTGATGTCCGCCTCGGCGGCCTTGAAATCCCCTACGCCGGCCCGCACCAGCGCCCGCTGGATATGCGCGGAGACGTCGAAGCGTTTGTGTTCGATCGCCTTGGTGAAGGCGGCTTCGGCCGCTTTGGCGTGATGCTGCGCCAGGGCGAGATTGCCCTTCAGAAGCCAGGCATCGGCGGAGTCGGGCTGCTGGCCGAGGGCCTTGGCAAGCCAGCTGTCCGCCTTCTGGAAATCCCCGGTCAGCATCGCCAGCCGGGCCTTGCCCAGCATGGCATCCACCAGGGTGGAATCGGTTGCCAGCGCCTGATCGAACGCTTTCCTCGCCCCTTGCACGTCGCGTTTACCGATATACGCCGAACCCCGGAGCGCGTAGATCGTCGCCTGCACGGCGGGCTTGGCTGCAACCGAGGGGCGCATCTGCTTCAGAACCTCTTCATAGTGGTGCTGAAGCAGCATCGCCCGGCCCAGTTGGCCGATGACTGCACTGCGCGGGACGCCTGCGCTGACAGCCTTCTCGAGCTCCTTTTCGGCCCCCGCGCCGTCTTCCACGTCCAGGTAGGCCTCTCCCAGCAGCATGCGCGCCTCGGCGTTTTTGGGATTCTGCTGGAGCGCGTTCTTCAGCTCGATGACGCTTGCCCGGAACTTGCCTTTCTCCCGGTACTCCTTTGCCTTTTGAACGTACTCCTTGTCCGTGAGGTGATGCCCGCCATTGCTGCATGCCGGCAGAACCAACGCCGCAAGTACAATGGCAGCAACTGCCAACAGGCCCCAAGACCGTCTGTTTGCTTTCATCTGCTCTTCCCTGCTCGATTGAATGCTAGAAGCCAACTCAGAATCCCTGCCGCGCGGCCCGGGCGGAAAACGCGCCGGGATACGGCATCAGCGGAACGTTACCCTCCAAGCCGCTTGCGCAGCGCCCTGGCTGCAGTGGCACTCGGGAAATCCGGGTCGGTCTGCAGGACCCGGTCCAGCTCGCTGCGCGCGTCATCCTTGCGGCCCACCTTGGCGAGGGCCACGGCCATGTGGTAGCGCACCTCGGACAAATGGGGCGCTTTGGACACCGCATCCTGAAGCAGTGACAAGCCCTGGTGATACCGGCCCTGCTGCACCATGATCCAGCCCAGGGTGTCCATGACCTCCGGCCGGTCCGGGGACGCTTTGTAGGCCCGGCGCGCGTACTGCAGGCTCTTGTTCGCGTCCCTGCCCTGATACAGCCAGGCCAGATTGTTCAGTGCCATCACGTTTGACTTGTCCCTGGCCACGACCGCCTCATAGGCTTTGATGGCCTCCTGATCCCGGCCCGCCGCCTGATAGGCACTGGCCAGCACCAGTCGCACCCGCCGGTCATCGGGCTTGCGGGCCAGCCAGTGTTCCAGCGGCTTGATCGCCGCCTGGGGCTCTTTGTGGCGCGTCAACATCTGGTACTGCTTGATGGCCAGCTCCGCACTGGGCGCCCGCTGATAGGCCTCTGCGTACGCCCGGGCCGCGTCGCCGTATTTTCCGGTTTCGGCATACAGGTTGGCCTCCACGGCATACCCGGTGACCTGGTCCGGATACTGCTTCTGGATCCTGGCCGCGATCTCATGGGCGCGCTTCGTTTGCTTGGTCTTCATGGCGATCCGGGCCAGCCCCACCTCGGACGGCACGTGCTTGGGGTCCAGATCGAGGGACTTCCGGAAGCTCTTGCGGGCATTATCGTAGTCCGAGCGCCGGAGCTGGGCGGTTCCCAGCAGGTACCAGGATTCGGCGGACTTCGATGTGGTTTCCGTCAACTGCTGAAAGGTGCTCTCGGCGCTGGCATCCAGACCGGACCCCATCTGGGCCAGTCCCAGTGCCTTGAGTACCCGCGGGTTACGCGGGTGGGCACTCTGCATCTGCCGCGCCACGTCCATGGCCTTCAGAGGCGCCTGGGTCTTCAGGTAATGGCTCACCAGCAGCAGGCCGGGCCCCAGGGCCTCGGGATTCTTGCGCTGGGCCTTCTTCAGCCAATCGAGCGCCTTGTCCTGATCGCCACTGCGGCTGGCCAGCTCGGCCATGCCCATCAGGGCTCCCAGGTTCCCCTCCTCGTTCTCCAGGATGGTCTCGTATTGCTGCCGTGCCTTGTCCAGATCGCCGGCCTGGATGTCCATTCGGGCCAGATTCATGCGGGCGGCGGAGAAATCCGCCTTGATGCTCAGGGCATGCCGGAAAGCCTGACGGGCCTTGGCCATCTCCTTCTTTCCCAGATACGCCGCACCGATGAGATTGTACGGCAGCGGGTCCTTGGGGTTCTTGGCCGCCATCGCCCGCGCGTCCTTGAGGGCGCCGTCAAAATCTCCCTTGTGGATCTCCGTGAGCACCAGGAGCACATCAGCCTGCATCAGTTTGCCCAGCCCCACCGCGGACTTGAGCTCAGAGACCGCCTTGTCGTCCTCGCCGATCCGCAGATAGCCGACCGCGAGCTGGGCGCGGAAAGCGGCCGCGTCAGGGGCGGCCTCAATCGCCTTGTGCAGATATTGGATGGCTCGATCGGATTTGCCCGTGTGCAGGTACGCGCTGCCCAGCAGGGCCAGCAGCTGCGCATCGCCCGGGGCGCTCTTCAGGTGCTTCTCCAGCAGGACCACCGCCCGGTCGGCGTCGTTCTGCTTCAGGTAGGTCGCGGCCAGCAGCTTGACCGCCGCCAGGTTCTTCGGCTGCGAACTGACGTACCGCTGCAGGTGCTCCTGGGCCTGATTGAGATTGTTCTGCTGGAAGTCGATGGTACCCGCCAGCAGCTGGGCAGGCAGATAGCCGGGCGCCGTCTTCAGTATCCCCTGAAGCAGCCCCCGGGCACTCTCGAGCTTGTGCTGATTGAACAGCACCACGGCCTTGAGGTAGTTCGCCACCAGGGCCCGGGGCGCCTTGTCCAGAACGCCATTGACTTCCCTGAGGGCCTCGTCGTTCTTGCCCATACCCACATGCACCGCCACCAGGCCCAGATGCCCGGCAATGTCGTGGGGATCAGCCGCGACGGCCTTGCGGAACGAGGTCTCGGCCGCCTTCAGGTCGCCCTGGGCGCGCTCGATCTCCCCTTTCAGCGTCCAACCCTCACCGCTGTGAGGGTCCGCTTTCAGCGCCTTGTCCACGTGCCGGCGGGCCTGCTTCGGCTGATCGTTGAGCATCGCAATCCGGGCCAGACCCAGCAGAGCGTCGGCCTGATCCGGAACGATGGCCAGTGCGCGGTTGAAGCTGTCCTTGGCGTCCATGAGCCGGCGCTCGCCCAGGTACGCACGGCCGCGCACCGACAGCACACCGGCCTGGACCGGCCCGGGCAGCGAAGAATCGACCTTGATCTTCTTCAGGACGTCGCTGTTGTGGCCCTCCAGCAGGTAGGCGCGGCCCAGAAGCACAAGCCAGCGCTGCTTCGGCACCCCCAGCTCCCTGGCCCGTTCCAGCTCCTTGGCGGCCGATGCTCCCCGGTGAAGCTGGACATAGCTGTCTCCCAGCAACAGGCGTGCCTGGGCGTTCTTGGGATCCTGCTGCAGGGCGTTCTTGAGCTGGATAACCGCCGAAGGATAGGCCTTTTTATCGAAGTAGTGCCGGGCATCCTGCAGATAGTCCCGCGCCGTTGCCGCGCTGACTGAAAGGGACGCTGCTGCAGCCAGCAGGAACAAACCGATGCCGAACAACCTGGACAGCTTGATCTTCATACCGCTCCCCGCAAATGCCCTGCCCGCAGCCGGCACGCCGGCCGGGCAGGTCCTCATAAGTCGAGCTTGTATTTGTTGGCCAGCGCGTAGAAAGTCGGCCGGGTAATGCCCAGCAGCTCTGCCGCCTGGGAGATGTTGCCGTTGACATGCCGGATGGCGCGGCGCAGCGCCTGACTCTCGGCCTGCTCGCGGATCTGGCGCAGATTGAAGGGCATCGGCTCGGCATCCGTGGAATCGAGCTCCAGCTCTTCGGCCGTAATCTGCTTTCCTTCAGCCATTATGACGGCCCGTTTCACCCGGTTCTCCAGCTCCCGGACGTTGCCCGGCCAGTGGTAGCCCTCGATGGCGGACAGCGCATCGTTGGAAAGCGACAGGACCGGCTTCTTGTGCCGGCGGGCGTGCAGATCAAGAAAGTGCTTGGCCAGAACCACCGCCTCGCCGTCGCGCTCGCGCAGCGGCGGCAGACGCACCGTCACCTCACTGACCCGGTAGTACAGGTCTTCCCGGAAGCGGCCATCCTTGATGAGCTGCTCCAGATCCTGATGGGTGGCGCACACGACACGCACGTCCACCGGGATCTCGTCGCGCCCCCCGAGCCGGACGATGACCCGCTCCTGCAGGAAGCGCAGCAGCTTGGCCTGCAGGGACAGGGGCAGATCGCCGATCTCGTCCAGGAACAACGTGCCGCCGTCGGCATACTCGATATTGCCGCGGGTCTGCTTGGTCGCACCTGTGAAGGCCCCCCGCTCGTAGCCGAACAGCTCGCTTTCCAGCAGGGTCTCGGGAATGGCGGCGCAGTTGAGTGCCACGCAACGCTTGGCGGCCCGTGAGCTGAGATCGTGGATTCCCCGGGCCAGCAGCTCTTTTCCCGTTCCGCTTTCCCCCAGGATGAGCGTCGTGGCATCGGTCGGCGCCACTTTCTCTGCAGTGCGGCAGACCTGCAGCATCTGCGGGCTGGTGGCGATCCCGCCCGCCAGGGGCGCGCGCTGTTCGTTGT
Source organism: Gammaproteobacteria bacterium (assembly GCA_035267985.1). Classification (GTDB taxonomy): domain Bacteria; phylum Pseudomonadota; class Gammaproteobacteria; order DATFLG01; family DATFLG01; genus DATFLG01. Next base: position 7,264 of record DATFLG010000257.1, read on the forward strand.
GCGCCAGGGCGCGGTTCTCCATCTCCAGCTCGTGCAGGCGATAAGCCCGTTCCACGATGAACCCCAGCAGCTCCGGATCCACCGGCTTCTGGAAGAACAACCACGCACCCAGCCCGATGGCCCGTACGGCGTTTTCCCGGTCGTTGTTGCCGGTGACCACGATGACCTTCGTATGGGGGGCCATGGCCAGGATCTGCTCCAGGGTCTTGAGTCCCTCCGTGGCCGCGCCCGGGTCGGGAGGCAGGCCCAGGTCCAGGGTGACGATTTGCGGCTCGTGACGGCGCAACTGGGCAATGGCCGCCTCGCGGTCCTCGGCGGTCACCACCTCGAAATCATCGAATGCCCAGCGCAGCGCGCTCTGCAGCCCGGGATCATCCTCGACAACCAACAGGGTCTTCTGGGGCTGGTTCTTCTTCTTCAACCCGTCGCCTCCCGTTGCTCGGCTCCGGTTTCCGACACCCCGGCTTCTGCGGGGAGGGCCACCCTGAAGGTGGTACCCGATCCCGGCTCGCTGGTCACGTCAATCTCGCCCCCCAGCGAGCGCAGGTATTCCCGACTCTCGTAGGCACCTATGCCCATTCCGGTATCCCCTTTGGTGGTGTCGAAGGGACGGAACAGGCGTTCGCGGACGAACGCCGCGTCCATCCCGCAGCCGTTGTCGGCGACGGCACATCGTGCCCGGCCGTCCTGATACTCCAGGGTCACGGTCACCTGCCCGTCCTTTGGCGTGGCCTCCTGGGCGTTCTGGATCAGGTTGCCGATGGCCGCGCTCACCCGGTCACGGTCCGCATTCACCCACAGGGGCCCGCTGACCGCGCTTTCCATCCGGGGTTTCGGCTCCTGAGCGGATCGCTCCCTCACAAGGCCCTCCAGCACCTGTACCAGGTCGAGCCGCATGGGTTGGGCGCTCGAGGCATCCCCGCGCAGCAGCGTCATCAGGCGATGCATCTTGGACACCGAATGTTCCATGACCCGGACCGCATCGTCGATGAAAGCCGGGTTGTGCTTGTGCCGCGCAGCACTGTTGATAATCAACGACTGCTGGGCGATCACGTTCTTCAGATCATGCAGCACGAAGGCCGACAGCCGGTTGAAGCCTTCGAACTGCCGGGCTTCGGACAGGGCCTTGACCGCCTCCAGCTGCCCCAGATAGCTCGCCGCCTGGCAGGCAACCGTCTTTAGCAGATCCCGCACCTCCCAGTCAAAGGACAGGCGCGCCCGGGAACGGGTCAGGACCACGAAACCCATGAGCTCGCCTTCATCAAGCAGGGGCACCACCAGCCAGGCCTTTGCCAGCCCGTCCAGCCAGGACGGCGCCTCCAGCCCCGGATAGCGTTGCGGATCCCGGGCCAGCTCGTCCAGGTCGATGACCCAGTTACGCTCGCGAAGAAACCTCGCAAAGGGGCTGGAGACGGTCACCGCCGCCTCGGCAGGCTCGGTTATGTTCCAGCGGGCCACCGGCACCAGCCTGTCTCCGTCCCGGCCCCAGAGCATACCACCCGGGCTCTCCACCACCCGGGCGATGGCCTCCACCACGCATTCCCTGGGCTCGGCGTGCTCGCGGCACCGGGACAGGGTGTTGGTGAAGCGCAGCCACTCCTCGCGGTAGTCGTAGCGATAATTGAAAAAGTGCTTGCTCAGCAGCACCTTCAGGTTCGCGCGCAACTGGCCGGAGAACATCAGCACGGAAAGCATGATCAGCGCGCCGAACAGGAAGATCACCTGGACAACGGCGCCCCAATGGCCGCCGAACATCTTTATGTAATAACCGGTGGCCGCCATCACCAGCAGATAGGTGCCCGCGCTCACCAGGGTGGCGGTGTGGTAAACGACCCCGCGGGAGACAAATACATTGAGCGACCACTGGGGATTGCGGGCCGCGGACACCGCGATCAGGGGAACCACCAGCGCATTGACCGCGCCCCGGGCCTCCCAGAGCTCGGCGTCCACATGCTTGAACAGCAGGGCGTTCGAATAAAGGAAGAAGTCGTAGGCAAACAGGCCGCCGATGCCAAGACACAGGAACTTGATGGCCCAGCGTGCCTCGGGGCGGCTGGTTCGGAACAGGATCTCCACCAGCCACAGACCGGTGATGGCCATCCCCAGATAGCCGAACAGGGAGAGGCGGCCCAGAAACGCCCCAGAGACCCAGTGGACCAGATAGGGGTAGGCGGCCGGAATAACCAGAAGCATGGCCGTAAGGCCGAATACCGCCACCCCGCCGATCCGAAGGTTCCCCCGTCCGACCGCCTCGGGGGCATAACGCAGCACCCGCAGCAGAAACGCCAGCCAGGCGAAGGAACGCACCGTCTCGAGGACCAGCATGGCGGCGGAGGGATTGAGACCCAGCTCCGACTCGACGGCGAGATCGGCGGCCCAGACCGTGGAGGCCAGCGCCGCCAGCACCAGCAGCCCGCCCTGCAGCCGGCCCCGCCATCCCGTGAGCAGTACCAGGGTCAGAACCAGAAAAGCGATTGCGCCGACGGCGTAACTTATTGCGCCGATGTGAGGCATCGACCGGAACCGTCCATATCGTCTGCGTTGCCCGCCGCCGTCCCGTTCCCGGAGCCCCCCCGGCGCGGTCTCACGTGGAGTGTAACACCCGGGAAGGTGTTTCGGCGGACGCCGTGGGTCAGTGCGCTCCCTTGCCGAGGAGGATCACCTCCGCGGTTTGGAGAAGGATGAGCAAGTCGAGAAAAATACTGTAATTTTTTACATAATAGAGGTCGTACTGCAGCTTCTCGAAGGCGTCGCGCTCCGAAGCGCCGTACTGGTAGCAGATCTGCGCCCAGCCCGTCAGGCCCGGCTTCACCCGATGGCGCTCACCGTAATAGGGAATGGAGGTCTGCAGCTGTTCGACGAATTCCGGCCGCTCCGGGCGCGGCCCCACGAAGCTCATGTCCCCCTTGAGCACGTTGAACAGCTGGGGCAGTTCGTCCAGCCGGGACTTTCGGATAACCCGGCCGACGGGCGTGATGCGGGTGTCATTGCGCTGGGCCCAGCGCGCCTGCCCGTCTCCCTCGGCATCGGTGGACATGCTGCGGAATTTGACGATCCGGAACGGCGCGCCGTTGGCCCCGGCCCGTACCTGACGATAGAAGATCGGCCCCCTGAATCCGCTTTCCACGTAGACAGCCAGGGCAACCAGGCCCATCAGCGGCAGGGCGAGGGGCAGCAGCACGAGGCTGGCGGCGATGTCGAACAGGCGCTTGACATAGGCCCGGAACAGCCCTCGCTGGAAGCCGTCGGACAGGAACATCCAGCTTGGCTGGAGCACGTCCAGCTTGACCTTGCCGGTTTCCTTCTCGAAGAAGGTCAACAGGTCCACCACGTCCACGCCGCTCATCTTGCAGTCGAGGATCTCGTGCACCGGAAGCGCCTTGCGCCGGTCGTCCACCGCCACCACCAGTTCGTTGATGCGATGCTCCAGCACGAACCGGGCCAGCGGCCCGTCCAGCTCCACGGTTTCCCGGGGATCCACGGCGGGCGTTTCGCCGTTCATACGCACGTAGCCGGCAATCACCGAACCGTGCACCCCGCCGGAAGAGCGCAGCTGGCTGATCAGGTTGGCTTTCTGCCCGGTACCCAACACCAGAACCCGGCGTTTGAGGTTCTCCAGGTCGGTCACGTTCAGAAACACCATCCGTGCCCCCAGGATGCCGACAAACGCCACCATGAAGGCCAGGCCGAGAGCGCCCCGGCCCAGGAACAGGGCGGGCGCGATGTAGAAGGCCAGGCTCAGGGGGATGATGGCCAGTATGAAGCTTGCGGCAATGCGCAGGGTCATGCCGGTCCGGCTGGCCATGCTGCTGCGTTGATACAGCCCCATGGCGATCATGCTCAGCAGCATCACCAGGGCAAAGGTGACAGCCTTGGGCAGCACCGGAGCGACCGTGTCCTGGGGAAGACTGCCATCCCAGAACCGCAGAATCACGCCCGCGTGGATCGCGCCCACGAAGATCGCCGCTTCCACCGCCCCCAGGACCAGAAAAACCGTCGGAATATAGTGCTTGAACAACCGTACCGTGGCCATTTTTCTTGTTCCCTGTGGCCGGTCATGCCGGCCCTGCGTCCGCAGATCGGGTTCTCCGGCCGGGAACGGCCTGACCTGTCGGCTCACCCGGCGCTCCCCGTATTAAAGGTCACCCGCGCCAGGAACACATAGAGCGGATGACACAAACCTGTGTAAGAAAATGCCTACATGAGCGTAAGCAGCGTATTACCCCGCGCCTGGCTCACGCCCGGTGGCTGTCTGGCGCGTGGGCGACGGAACGATGCGGCCGGGACACAGAGAGGCTCATCGATGCGGTGGGCTCGCCGCCCCCGGGCGAAGACGGAAAACCGCTTGTCGTTGGTTCGACGCAGCCGGCGCACCAGGGTCCCCACCAGCACCTGCAGGACCGGATATCCCAGGGTCGGATGGGCATCGAAAAACGCCAGCAGGCGCTGTCCATCCACCACAGCCAGCTCACACTCGGTCACCGCAACCACCGACGCGGAGCGGGGTCGCCGGTCGAACAGCGCCAGCTCGCCGAAGACGGCGCCGCCCTGCAGATCGCACATGCCCGAGCGCAGGCAGCGGCGCTCCCCGACGGTGACGTCGCCCAGCACGCGCACCGTACCGGAACGGACCACGAAAATCTCCCGTCCCCGGCTGCCCGCCTCCATGGTGGACCGGCCGGCACCTGCGCGCGGCGCCAATGCAGGCCCTCCCGGAGCTCGGGATGGCGCAACAGCCCCTCTATGGCGTGGTGCACGACCTTACCC
>DATFLG010000258.1:0-2597 GCA_035267985.1 Gammaproteobacteria bacterium
CCGTCGCGCAGATTGAACTTCGGGCTGTGAAACAGCTTGCGCAGCGCCAGCCGGCGCAGCTCCTCGCTGACCCGGGGTGACAGGAAGCCGCTGACATCACTGTTCTCCCCCAGCAGATCCAGCGGCGGCAGCCCGGGCTCCGCCTCCGCCCCGGGGTCGGTCCCCGCGGGCGGGGCATCCGCGGCGGCCGGCTGCGGCGTTTGCGCCTCCGGGTCCGACGGCACCTGCCGCGCGGCGGTCTTGCGTCGGGACCAGCGCCGCAGAAAGTTGTCGGACGCCACCGTCCCCTCGTCGGAGGACGCAACATGCAGGGCCCGCTGCCGCTCTTCCCGGTCGTCGGCACTCATCGGCGCACCTCGTCGGTCCAGCGCCTGCGCTTGCGGGTCTTGGGCTCGCTGGGCCGGTAATGGGTGACCACGTAGTCCTCCAGCCACCGGTAGACCTCCGGGGGCATGGGCGCCGACAGCACCGTGTCGTCCGCCTCCAGATGCGCACCGGCCTCGTCATAGTTGGCGCTGACGCGCACCGGGTACATCTCCCCGTCGTCGTTCTGCTGCAGGACCACGAACAGGGAGGGATTGCGGCCCACCAGGTTGTGCCAGTAGCTCTCCGCGCCGTCCCGGTGAAGCTGGAGGCGGAACCCGTTCCACAGGTAACGCCGGCAGCCGTCGCCGTCCCGCACCACGCGCCCCGCCTCGGCTTCGGTACCCGCCTGTTCGCCGGCCACCACCCCCAGCAGCTCCCAGTGGGGCACCGACCAGCCGCTGCGGGCGATGCGGCGGCACTGGAGAACGAGGCTCACTGGAAAGGAATCGACCGTCACTCCCCGGGTCATGGGCACGCCTCCTTGGGTTTCCGGGACAAGGCGAGCAAGACCCGTACCAGGGCCGAGCCGGGAAAGGAATCTCCTGGCCCGGGGACTTAGGGATCCACGGGGTTGCGGGAGTGGTAAAAATTGGCCCATCGGTCCGTCCGATGGGCCAAATTGACGTAGCCGGGGCCGCCGGCGGACTATTCCAGAAGAAGGTCGTCTTCAATGGCCAGGGACACCTGCAGCTCCGGCAGCTCAAGCGTCATTCGCGCCTGCACCGGACCGGCTCCCTGGATGCGGCCCTGCTCGACTCCCTCCCGGACCGCTTTCTCGATCTCCCGCTGGGCGGTGATGCCGACCCGCTTGAGGAATTTCCGGATCTGCTGGTTGAAGACATCTTCATCCATTGCGGCCTCCTGTGCCGGACCGTTCAAGGTGTGCCCGCATAGCGCTCCATCAGCGCCTCTTCATCATCAGTGTATACCGGCTGGCGGCGCACGAAGACCTCGAAACGGGTCCACGCCCCCTCTTCCGAGGCCACCGTGATCTGCCCGCCGTAGTGCCGGATGAGCCCGTAGCTGACAGACAACCCCAGCCCGGTGCCCTTGGCCGTGGTGGTGAAGAAGGGGTCGAACACCTTGTCCAGGCGGGATGCGGGGATGCCGCAGCCGTAGTCCTGCACGGACAACACCACCCCCTGAGCGGCCCATTCCCGGGTGGTGACATCGATGCGCCCGCGGGGCCTGGAAGCGTGGGCGGCGTTCACCAGCAGGTTCACCAACACCTGCTGCAGCTCCTGGGGCCTGATCTGCACCCGGGTGACAGCCTCAAGACGGGCGTTCACCTCCAGCTGCTTGGTGCGCAGCTCATGGTTGACCAGCGCCAGGGTGTTCTCGACGACGGCATTGACATCCACCGGCTCGAACCCGCCCTCATCGGGTCGCGAGCGCGAATAGCGCAGCAGCTGGTCGAGTATCGAGCGGATGCGATAGACCTGCTCTATGATGAGCTCGATCTCCGTGCGCACCGGCTCGGCGCGGTCCCCCAGCTCCGCCACGATGAGGTCCATGTTCCCGAGAATCACAGCCGTGGGATTGTTGATCTCGTGAGCCACACCCGCGGTGAGTTCCCCCAGCGCCGCGAGCTTCTCGGCAGTCACCAGCTGACGTCGGGTGTGGCGCAGCAGCTCGACGGTGCGCTCCAGCCGCCGGTTCTTCTCCTGGAGCTGTGCAGTCCGCTCCTGGACCTTGATCTCCAGCTGACCGGCTGCCGCCCGGATCTGCTCATTGCGGGCCTGGAGCAGATCCAGCATGGCATCGAACTGGCGGGCCAGCTCGCCGATCTCGTCCCGCGCCGGCAGCGGGCCGATGCGGCGCTTTTCACCGGCCTGCTCGGCCCGCACCACTGCGGTCATCAGCTCGATGGGCCGGAAGATGGATTTGGCGCCGCGTATGGCCAGCACGGCGCCCAACAGGGCCGCCAGCAGCAGCATGGCCACCAGACCCACCAAGGCCCGGTAATAGGGTGTGCGGAACGGCGCTTCCAGCACTTCCGTATTGAGCATGCCCACGCGCCGGCCGTTGACGTCCACGATGGGCCGGTAGGCCGAGATATACCAGTCGTTGACCACGAAGCTGCGACCCACCCACTTCTGCCCTTTGCCCAGGACCCGGGTGAGTATCGCCTTGGAGACGCCGGTGCCCAGGGCACGCTCGCCCTTGCTCTGCTGGTGAGGCACGTTGGTGCTGACCCGCACGCCCCCCAGGAACACGGTCACCGCGCCCCG
>DATFLG010000259.1:0-7039 GCA_035267985.1 Gammaproteobacteria bacterium
GTTCTCTCAGCGCAGCTTCTTGAGCCGTTCGGCCGGGCTGACAACGTCCGTCAGCCGGATGCCGAACTTCTCGTTGACCACCACCACTTCGCCGTGGGCCACCAGGGTGCCGTTCACCAGCACATCCATCGGTTCGCCCGCCAGCCGGTCCAGCTCCACCACCGAGCCCTGATTGAGCTGAAGCAGGTTGCGGATGCTGATCTGGGTGCGTCCGATCTCCATGGAAATGGTGACCGGTATATCCAGAATGACGTCCAGGTTGACGTCTTCGTTGGCCGGACCGCCGCCTTCTTCCTGCAGGTCCTGGAATTCGGCCCTGGGAAGCTCGGAGTCCCCGGCACCCGTCCCGGCCTCGTCCGAGGCGGGCTGCTCCGCCGCCTCCTGGTCTGTCGCCTCCTGCTCGGCCAGTGCCTCGGCCCACTCGTCGGGGAGCTCGTCGTTGGACGTGTCGGTGGTGTCGTTCATTGGATCACTCCTGTGGGCGCAGTTACCGCCCCTCGGCTCCTGACTTGATCTTGTCCAGGATTTTCAGCGCACGGGCACCGCTGGACGTCCCGAACGCGGCCCGGAACACCGGGATGCCCTCCGCGCACAGGCTCACCGCTTCCGGCAGCTCGATGGGAATCACGTCGCCCGGCTTGAGGTTCATGAGGTCACGCAGGCTGACGGTGGTCTCCGTCAAGACGCTGCTGACGTCCACGATCGCTTCCTTCATCTCCTCGCGGATGGCTTTGAGCCAGCGCTCGTCCACCTCGGTGCGGTCACTCTGGACCCCGGCGTCCAGGATGTCCCGGATGGGCTCCACCATGGAATAGGGCATGGTGACGTGGAACTCGCCTCCGCCCCCCTCGAGCTCGATATGAAAGCTGTTGACCACCACCACTTCGGTGGGGCTGACGATATTGGCGAAGTGGGGATTGACCTCGGAGTTCACATATTCGAAATCCACGGGCATCACCGGGCCCCAGGACTCCTTCAGGTCGTGAAAGGCCTGCTCCAGGGCGATATGGATGACCCGCTGCTCCGCAGCGGTGAATTCCCGGCCTTCGATCTTGGCGGGAAACCGCCCGTCGCCGCCGAAGTAGTTGTCCACCAGCGTGAACACCAGCTTGGGGTCGAAGACGAACAGGGCAGTGCCGCGCAGTGGATGGATGCGCACCAGGTTCAGGCTGGTGGGGACGAACAGGCTGTGGACGTATTCGGCGAACTTGAGCATCTGGGTTCCGCCCACCGAGATCTCCGCCGCGCGGCGCATCAGGTTGAACAGGCTGATGCGGAAATAGCGGGCGAAACGCTCGTTGATCATCTCCAGGGTGGGCATCCGGCCCCGGACGATCCGGTCCTGGCTGTTGAAGTCGAATGCGGCGACTTCGCCGTCAGCGGGCCCCTCGTCGTTCTCGGTCTCTACGTCGCCGCTGCCGACACCGTGCAGCAGGGCGTCGATTTCTTCCTGGGAAAGCAGATCGTTGACGGCCATTTTTATTGCATCACGAAGCTGGTGAAATAGACGCCTTCGACACCGGCCTTGCCCGTCTCCTTCTTCAGGGTCTTGTTGACCTCGGCAAGAATCTCGTGACGGAGCTTCTGCTTTCCGGTGCGGGTCTTGAGCTCGGCGGGTTTCTGGCTGCTCAGCAGCAGGACCAGCGCGTTGCGCACGGCCGGCATCTGGCTCTTGACGGCATCGAGCACTGCCTGATCGCGGGCCCCGATCTGCATGGTCACCTGCAGAAACCGCGGACCGCTGCCGCCGTCGAAATTCACCAGGAACGCGGGATCCAGCGCCAGGTATTTCAGGGGCGACTTGGGTTTGCCGGACTGGGGTTTGGCGGCTTTTTTCGGGGCGGGCCCTTCGGTCTTGGCCGCCTGCGGGCTGTCTCCGGCCGCCGCACCCAGGGCGCCTGAGAAGTACAACGTCGCCAGGGCGGTGGCGCCCAGCAGCAGGGTGACCACCAGCACGATGATCGCCACCTTCAACCAGGGCACCGACCGGCGCGCGCCGGCCTGGGCCGCCTCCACATCCAACTCCTGCTCGGGTTTCTCTGCCATGCCTGCTTCGTCCGATTGCCGTGTCTGGGCCGAAGCAAGACATATGCCAGCAGCCTGCGCATTATGTCAGGCTGTAAAATCAGAGGCTTGCGATTTGTTTAACGGAGGACGACGGATGATTGACGCATCGGTCCTTTCCAGACAGCCGGAAACTTGGCTTCAGGCCCCCGAGGCCCAGGGGGTATCGGCCAGCCAGCGGTGGAAGCCGGGCTCGGCCAGGGGACGGCTGATGTGAAAGCCCTGCACCGCATCGCAGCCCAGCTCGGCCAGCAGTTGCCAGACCTCGCTGCTTTCCACGCCTTCGGCCACGACATCGAACCCGAGATTGTGCCCCAGATCGATGATGGAGCGCACGATCACGGCGTCGTTCTCGTTCCGAGCCATGTCCTGCAGGAAGGATTTGTCGATCTTCAAGGTGTGAATGGGCAGCCGCTTGAGGTAGGTCAACGAGGAATAGCCGGTCCCGAAATCGTCGATCGCGATCCCCACGCCCAGCTCGCTGAGCTCGGCGACGATCTCCGCGCCATGGGCCAGATCCGCCATCAGCGTCTCTTCGGTGATCTCGATCTCCAGGCAGTCACCGTCCACGGCCGCCTCGTCCAGGGCCCAGCGTATACGCTGCAGCAGACGCGGGCTCTGAAAGGAACGCGCCGAGACGTTCACGGCGATGGGCATCTTGACGCCCCCCGTGCTCAGGTCCCTGGACTGGCGCAGGGCCGTGACCAGCACCCAGTCGGTAATGGGCGTCATCAGACCGATGCGCTCGGCGATGTGCAGGAAGCGCTGGGGCGCCACCAGTCCTTCCTGGGGATGCTTCCACCTCAGCAGGGCTTCGGCGCCGCAGATCCTGGCACTGCGGATGTCCACCTTGGGCTGGTAATACAGTTCGAACTCGTTGCGCTCCAGCGCGTGGCGAAGCTGGCCCGACAGCTGCAGCTGCTCGGTCACCGGTGCCTCGCTGCCCGGCTCATAGAACAGGAACGGCGCCTCGCTGCGCTTGGCCCTGTACATGGCCATGTCGGCCCGCCCCAGCAGGCTCTCGGCATCTTCCCCGTGTTCCGGATACAGGGCGATACCGATGGCCGTGGCCAGGTACAGCTCCCGGCCCTCGAACCAGAAGGGGGCCCGGAAGCAACCGACGATCTTCTGGGCCACCTGTTCGGCGGCGCCGACCGCGTCGGTCGAGACCGACAGCAGCACCGCGAACTCATCGCCGCCGAGCCGGGCCAGGGTGTCGCTGTCGCGCAGCACGGTGCGCAGCCGGCTTCCCACCTGGCGCAGCAGCACGTCCCCGGCGGCGTGGCCGAGGGTGTCATTGACCATCTTGAAATGATCCAGATCGAGCAGCATCAGCGCCACCTGGGTCCCGGCGCGCCGGCAGGCCGCCAGCGCCTGCTGCAGCCGGTCGTACCAGAGGGTGCGGTTGGCCAGATCGGTCAGCTCGTCGGTCGTGGCCAGCTGCTGGAGCCGGGCGCTCACTTCCCGGGCGTCGGTCACGTCCTCCATGAGCCCGTCGACCCGCAGTATGCGACGCCCTTTCTTGAACGGATAAAGCGCCAGCCGGAACCACCGGGCGGCGTCCCCTGCGAGCTGCATGCGACAGTCCGCTTCGCTGGGAATGCCATGGACCGCCTGCTCCCACACCGACCCGACCCGCTCCTGGTCGTCGGGATGGATATGCTCCATGCAGGGCACCGGCGCCTGGACCCGGTCCCGGCAGATACGATCGATCGCCGGGCTCACGTACAACAGGGTCTGGGTCTGGACATCCACCGACCAGACCATCTGCGGGATGTTGGCCAGCAGATTGGAGATCACGTCCCGGTCCACCGCCGCCTGCTCCCGCTCCCTGCCCAGGGCCGAGACCGCGGCGGCCGAATGGCCCTGGAGCATCATGCCCAGGTCGCGAAACACGACCTTGAGCACCGCCAGGCGCAGAGGCTCGCGGTCGGCGGCTTCGATGCCCGGATAGGCGCTGATGAGCTGCTGGAGATGCTCCAGATAGAGGCGGTAGGCACCAAGGACCCACGCGGGCTCGATGTTGTGGTTGTAATGCAGCGTTCCCACCTGGGCGAGGCGCTCGGCGGCCTTGTCGTCGGTGGCCCCGCTGAGGATGTGCAGCAGGTGCTGGAGCTGGGCCCGGATCAGTTCCCCGACATCGCCGCCGCCGCGCTCGAAGGCGTACAGCCGCTCGGCGGTGGCGGGATTGTCGAACAGGTAGTTGTAATACACCTCCGCGAAACCGGCGGCCCCCTGGGCGAGAACATCCTGGTAACGCGCGAGCAGAGCCCGGTCCTCGTCGAGGACCTGGAGAACGTAGTCGAGCTCCTTGAACTGAGCCCGCGGGTCGAAACGGCGCGTCTTTCCTAGCGCGCGCTCAGTCCCGTGGACCCGGCCGTCGTCGTTTTTTTTGCCAGCCATATGAGGGGCTTGTTCTTGTTATGTTTTTGTTATCCATTCCCGGCTACGCTACCACAGTTGTCGGCAAATCCCAACGGCGGGGGTCCGACGCAAGCGCCCCGCACCACCAGTGACTTTTCTTTTCCGGCCTTCCCAGCAGGTTAGAAGCGGCCCGCCCGCCGGCGGCACCGTGGCCGTGGCGGAGCGCACTCAGCTCGCAAAGCGAGGCGCGTGCCGGCAGGGGCGCCAGCGGTCCGAGGGCGACAATGGTGCCCGGGCATGTCCCGTGTCCCCGAGCCGGCGACGCGGCTCACAGGATATCTTCGCCCGGAGTCAGGCGAAGTAGTCGATGGTGCCCAGTGCCAGCTGCCGGACCACCGTGGGGATCTCCACAACACTGTCGTCCGCGCCCCGCTCCACGGGGCCTGCGCCCACCTGCCCGAAGGCGGTGGCCGGCGGCTCGCGCCGTTCGCCGAAGGAATGCTGGGATACGTTCACATTGACCAGACTCAGCCCCTGGCCTCCGAGCATCTCCCGCAGCCGGGGCAGTGCCGCCTCCAGATGCTCCCGGGTGACGGCGTGCTGGGCGCTGAACGCCACGGTGGCCTGATCGTTGTGGACGTTGATCTTCACCTGGATGGGGCCCAGGTGCGATGGATTCAGGCGCAGCTCGGCGCCGTGGAATTTCTGTCCCACCAGCCACAGGACCCGTTCCCCCAGGGCCTTGTCCCAGCCGGGCTGGTGCAGGGGCGCATCGATCCGCCCGCTGTGCACCCCCGGCGGGTTGGACGACGGGGCGCCCGGCCCCGGGGCGGCGCCCGGGCCGTGGGCATGAGCACCGGCCAGGACGGTGGCGGACGGCCCGGAGGTGGACACGGTCGAATGGTGGGGACCGCCGCCCTGATGGAGGGCGGCCAGGAGCTGCTGGGACAGACTCTCCCCGGCCCCGTGACCGGCATCCGCCGCGGGCGCCCCCTGGGAACCCTGGGCGCCGCCGGTCAACGCGGCCTGCAGCGCCTTGGCCAGATCGTTGCCGGCCCCCTCCCCGGAGCCCTTGCCGGCCAGCGCCGCCTGCAGCGCCTTGGCCAGGTCGTCCGCGCCGCCGGCACCCGCGCCTTTGCCGTGAAGCGCCGCCCGGATGGCCTTGGCCAGGGACTCGCCGGTCGCTCCCCCCGAAGGGTCAGCGCCCGCCAGCAGGCGCAGCAGCGCTGCCGAAATCCCGCTCCCGCCGCTGCCCGGGGCCGCCGTCGCGCCCTGGGCACCCTCAGCGCCGCCCGGCGCCCCGTCCCCCGGCCGGGCCGCCGCTGCCAGCGCCCCCTGCCCGGCGGGATTGCCCAGGAGGCTCGCCAGCAGGGCGGCAAGAAGCTGGCCGGGCGGCAAGTCTTTGCCGTCCTTGCCGTGGACGGGGGAGTGGCCGGCGTCCAGCTGGGACTTGAGCTTCTCCAGGATCCGTTTGAGCTCCGCGGCGTCCGCCCCCTTGAGGACAGCCTGGTGGGACTGAACCCCGCCCCCGCGGGCGCCCGAGCCCGCGGCTTTGAGGTGCCCGTGCAGCAGCCCGGCGAACATCTGGGCAGGGGTGCGCGATTCTTCGGTGCCGGCCGGGGTCTGGCGCTCACCGACATCGGTCTTCGGGTTGATCTGCGAGATCGGCAGCGGCAGCTCCGCCATGGGGCTCTCCTCGATTCATTCGCTCAAACCGACACAAGCAAACCCCATGCCAGAGCATTACTCGTCACGGGGGGTGCGGCGCCGGGTCAGGGCCCGCTCGTCGCTGTCCTGCTGCTCCCTGCGGTCTTCCTCCCGGCGTTCCTGAGCGCGGTAGCGGTCCACCACCTTGTCCAGGACCTGGGAGCGGCGGCGGGTCTCCAGCCACTGGGCGTGCCCGGCGGTGCAGTCCTGCCTGAGCTGGCCCACGAGGGCCTGCTGCTGGGCAATGGCTTCGTTGAGGCGATGAAGAAACGTGCGGTACTCGTGCAGACGACGGGCGCTCAGCCCGTCCCCGCCGCTTTGCTGGAAGCGTTGGCCGTATTCGTGACGGTAGCCCTGCAGCTCCTCCAGACGGGCTTCGGCCTCGGCAAGGCGCTGCTGGCATTCACCGAAGTCCCGGGCCGCCGCGCGTTCGCGCTGCTCGGCCACTTTCACCACCGGCTTCATGCGATCCGAACGGCCCACCACCTCTCCTTCCGCTGACGCTCAGCGCCCGTCAATCCATCCCCGCCCGCTCCAGCGCCGGCGCGGGCGACACGGGCATTGTGGCGGCCCCCGGGCGGGGAAGGCAAACCCCCTTCCCGCCCGCCCCGGGGGTCATTGGGCGCCGCCCAACTCCCGCAGCGCCTCCAGGCTCTGCTCAATGGAAACCTGCTGGTGCATGTCCTGCTGCAGAAAGTCCATCAGCCGGGGATGATAGGCGATTGCCTCGTCGACCCGCGCGTCGCTGCCGCTTTGATAAGCCCCCACGCTGATCAGGTCACGGTGCTGTTCGTAGGTGGAATACAGCTGCTTGAACCGGCGCGCCGCCTGCAGATGCCCGGGGTCGGCGATCTCCGTCATGGCGCGGCTGATGGAGGCCTCTATGTCGATGGCGGGATAATGG
>DATFLG010000260.1:0-3953 GCA_035267985.1 Gammaproteobacteria bacterium
CCAGTCCGCGTCCGTCTCCCGGGGATCCTGGTGCCCGCCGCGCACATCGACGCAGTAGCGGAAGTAGGCGTCGGTGAGCAGCAGCTCCAGCCAGGCCCGCTCGGGGGCGCTGCGCCGGCGGCATTGGGTAACGACGGCCCGCAGATGGTAGCGCTGGGGATCGAGCCCCTGGGTGTCGGCCCGCTGCAGGGTCCGCACCAGGGCCCGCCCGCGACTGTCGAGGCCGCCCGCCTGGCACCAGACAGGACGGTAGTCCCGCCCCCCGTAGAAGGCACGCAGATCCTTCCAGTCCAGGGCGGACCCCGCCCAGGACTCGGCGGCGCCGCTGAGCTGGTAGCGCAGGGAGTCGGACACCTGGTCCTCGAAGTCGGCGGCGACAGCGCAGGCGGCCAGGGCGCACAGCACCGCGCCCAGCAACAGCCGGATGGCGGCGGTCCGCGGGGGAACGCTCACAACCGGCTCACACCGGCGTCTGGTGGGCCACCTCGTCCACGGCCTGCCGGACCTCCTCGGCATCGGCCAGATAGTAGTGACGCACCGGCTCGAGCGCGTCGTCAAACTCATAGACCAGGGGAATGCCGGTGGGGATGTTGAGCTCGGTGATAGCCTCGTCGGAAATGCCGTCGAGCTTCTTGCTCAGGGCCCGCAGGCTGTTGCCGTGGGCCACGATCAGCACCTGACGGCCTTCGCGGATGCGGGGCACGATGGCCGCGTCCCAGTACTCCAGCACCCGGGCCATGGTGTCCTGCAGGGACTCCGTGGACGGCAGCCGGTCGCCGTCCAGGCGGTTGTACCGGGGATCGAACCGGGGATGGCGGGGGTCGGTGTCGGACAACTCCGGGGGGCGCACAGTGAAACCGCGTCGCCAGCGGTGCACCTGTTCGGCACCGTACTGCTCGGCGGTCTGCTTCTTGTCCAGGCCCTGCAGCGCCCCGTAATGGCGCTCGTTGAGCCGCCAGTCCTTCTCCACCGGAATCCACATCAGGTCCATGACATCCTGCGCCAGCCACAGGGTGCGGATGGAACGCTTGAGCACCGAGGTGAAGGCATAGTCGAAATGATAGCCGTTCTCCTTGAGCAGCCGTCCCGCGCTCCGGGCTTCCCGGCGACCGCGTTCGGACAGATCCACGTCGGTCCAGCCGGTGAACCGGTTGGCGAGATTCCATTCGCTTTGGCCGTGTCGGATCAGGACAATCTTGAACATGTAGCAACACCCGGCCGGCGCTGGAGCGTCGGCAATCTGACTGCGTGGATACCACCTGCCCGAACATTCCCGGGCCGTCGGGAACCGGGACTGGCGGCAAGTTTCGTCTACCTACAGTTTATAGCAGATTCCGTGCCGGCTCCGACCCACCGGAGCGCCGGGGGTCTGTCCCGATGCCCCCGCGCCCGGCGCGAGCGCCTCAGTCGCTGGCGCGAAGCGGCAGGTCCAGGGGCTGCTTGATGCTCACCGCGCCACGCAGCTCCCCGACCCCATAACCGGTGGCCCGGTCCATGGGATAATCCGACTCAAGCACCGCCTTGACGGGACCGGGGATCTGCTCCGGGGCACCGTGACAGGTCAGGCACAGGGGCTGAACGCCAATGGCCTGCATGTAACGGAAATACCGTCCCTGAGGCTCGCGCACCACCTCCGAGAAGCGCATCCCCTGGAGCGGCTCGCCCTTGGCGGCCCGCGCCTTGAACTGCACGAGTACCTTCTGCTCCCACACATCCGGCATGCCCAGCAACGGGTTGCGCACCCGGGTGCCCACCCGTGTCACCTGCCAACCGTTCTGGCGGGAGATATCGCCGGCCAGTTCGGGCGCCACGTCGCGGCACACGTCGATGGCCCGGGCCGGGCCGCCGCGCTGCATGTGGTCCTTGAGGGTGGCGCCCAGCTCGCCCAGGAAGGCCCGGGTGGCATCCCGGGCGGCCTGCTCCCGGGCAGTCGTGTCGGTGTTGCCCGCCGCGCCGGCGTCGCCGGTGGCCAGGGCCGTGCACAGCATCAGGCTGACGATTGCAGTTGATCCTTTCATGTCGAGCTCCCTTTGACTGCACCAATCCAGTGCCCGGTCGGCCGGGCCAATACAGAGCCTGCGGGAATCCGGCGCCGGGGGCTATGACCAGGGTCAACAATCCGTGACCTTGCGCGCCTGCCCGGCGGTGAAGCCTTCAGGGCGTGGGCCGGGTCAGGAACCGGGTGATGAGTGCCCGCAGAGGGCCCGCCTGATCGGTGGCGAAGATATGCTGGGCGTGGGCCGAACCCGGCAGCACCACCAGGCGCTTGGGGGAAGCCGATTGATCGCACAGGGATTTGACGGTGCTGTGCAACCCGTCGCCGCGGCTGACGATGAACAGTTTCTGCAGATGGGATTGGGACAAGGGGGCGCCGCCGGCGGGAGCCAGCAGGACGGCCTTGACGATATGCGGATCCCGGGTGTGCTGCAGGGCGGTGAGCACGGCGGCGCCCCCCATGCTGCCGCCCACCAGGGCGATCCGGTGGTAGCCGCGGTGCTCCAGGAAACCCACGGCGCCCAGCAGGTCATGGTAGAGCCCGCCGGCCGGACCGGTGCTCTTGCCGTAGTCCCGGAAGTCGATGGCCAGGGACGCGATACCTTTGTCCTGAAGATGGCGGGCCAGGGGATACCAGCTTTCCTTGTCGAACACCGCCCCATGGGCGAAGACCGCCACCAGCGGCTTGGACTTGACCGGGAAAAGGGCCCCCTCGATATGCCCGCCATCCGCCGTGGCGTAGGTGACCAGGTGATGGGCGGCATGGCCGGGGGCGCTGACGAGCAGCAGCACGGCGGCGGCCATCACGTTCTTGAGGCGATGTCGGAACATGGCGGCTCCCTGGAATCGATGGGCAGGATACCATTTCGGTTTCCCGTTGAGGACCGGGGCCGCAGGCAAAAAAATCCCCGGGCAAAGGAGGGGGACCCGGGGCAAGAGGGGAAGTTCATGAAAGGCAGCGGACGCGAAGCCCGGCCGCGTCATCATGCCGCCTTCGCCACCGTTGCATCACAGCGCACGCAGGCAGGATTTCACGCCTGGCTTAATTCAACCTGAAAGCGGCGCGACCGCCTGGAGGTCCCTGCCTGTAAGAATTTCTAAGCCGGTTCGCCCGTGCGCTCCATCGCATGGTCGAAACAAGGGGGTCAGAGTCGATCGGCCGGCGCCTGCTGTTCGTGTTTTCCGTGGCACCTTTGAATTGATTCCTTCCGTGGGTTCCGTGGCTCGTGGTTTATGTTGCCCCGGATTGCGCTGGCGCTAATCCGGGCTACGACTCGTCCGTGCTTTCCGTGTTTTCCGTGGCGCCTTTGAATTGATTCCTTCCATGGAATCCGTGGGTTCCGTGGCTCCCGGTTTACGTTTCCCCGGATTACGCTGACGCTAATCCGGGCTACGACTCGTCCGTGCTTTCCGTGTTTTCCGTGGCGCAGTTGCATTGTTCCTTTCCGTGGATTCCGTGGGTTCCGTGGCTCCCGGTTGTGTCACTGGAAATCCCTCGACCGGGCCACCAGCCCTCCCAGCAGGGCGCTGTGATCTTCCAGGCGATGGGCGATCACATGGAGCACCTCCCCTTCCCGCTGCACTTCGCCGGTGACGGCCAGCAGGCCGGCGGCGGTCAGGATGCGGCGCTGGCGTTCGGCGAGTCGGGGCCAGACAATGATCTGGGTAGTGCCGGTTTCGTCCTCCAGGGTCACGAAGACCACCCCCGCCGAGCTGCTGGGGCACTGGCGGCAGGTGACCAGCCCTGCAATGCGGACCGGATCCCCATGGGCATGGAGCCGGACCTGTTCGGCACTGCGCAGCCCCATGCCGGTGAGCCGGGGACGCAGCAGGGCCAGAGGATGGCGGCCCAGGGTCAGGCCCAGGCTGGCGTAGTCGGCCACGATGTTCTGCCCTTCCGTGGGCACGGGCAGCTCCGGCACCGGCTCGGCCACCGCCGTCTCATCGAACAGGGGCAG
>DATFLG010000261.1:0-8665 GCA_035267985.1 Gammaproteobacteria bacterium
CTGGATCGTCTTCAACGGCGAGATCTACAATTTCCGGGAGCTGCGCCGGGATCTGATGGAGCGCGGCCACCGCTTCGCCACCGCTTCCGATACCGAGATCATTGTCCACGCCTACGAGGAATACGGCGTGGACTGCGTGGACCGCCTGCGGGGCATGTTTGCCTTCGCCGTCTGGGACCGCGCCCGACAGCGCCTTTTTTTGGCCCGTGACCGCTTCGGGCAAAAGCCCCTGTTCCTGTGGCAGCGCGGCCCGGAACTGGCGTTCGCATCGGAGATCAAGGCGCTGCGGGCCCTGCCCGGCGTGGATGGGGACGTGGACACGGACGCGGTGTGGGGCTATCTCGCCTACCGATACGTGCCCGGACCGTCCACCCTGATCAAGGGTGTCCGCAAGCTCCCGCCGGGCTGCTGGGGGTTGTGGCAGGACGGGGAGCTGGAGGTGCGGCGCTACTACACGCCCCCCGATCTGGAGCCGCCGCACGGCTCGGATCTGCCGGCGGATCCGGTGGGGGCGTTCCTGGAGCGCCTGGAGGATGCGGTGGCCTGCCGCATGGTCAGCGACGTGCCCTTCGGGGCCTTTCTCTCGGGGGGCATCGACTCCTCGGCCGTCGTGGGCCTGATGGCCCGCCACAGCGCCCTTCCGGTGAGCACCTTTTCCGTGGGCTTCAGCGAGTCCGCCTACAGCGAGCTGGGTTACGCGCGCACTATCGCGGATCACTTCCGTACCGACCATCACGAGCTCACCGTGTCCCAGGACCATCTGATGGACCACCTTCCGGCCCTGGTGCGTTACCGGGACGCGCCGGTGTCCGAGCCATCGGACATTCCCATCTACCTGCTGTCCCGGGAGGCACGGCGCAGTGTCAAGATGGTGCTCACCGGCGAGGGCAGCGACGAGTTCCTGGGGGGGTATCCCAAGCATGTGTTCGAGCGTTATGCGGGGCCTTATCAGGTAATTCCCGCACCGGTGCGCCGTGCTCTGGTGGAGCCCCTGGTGCGGGCGCTCCCGTACCGGTTCCGCCGCGCCAAGACCGCCGCCGTCAACATGGGACTGGGGGGCCGGTCCGAGCGCATGGCCCGCTGGTTCGGCGCCCTGTCCAACCGGGAGCGGGACGCCCTGGTGAACTTCCGCCCGTCGGCATCGGCTGCCAGGCCGGACTGGCTGGAGGGGTTCGGTGGCTCCGGCAGCGCCCTGCGCTCGATTCTGGGTTTCGATCAGACCAGCTGGCTGCCGGACAACCTCCTGGAGCGCGGCGACCGCATGACCATGGCTGCCTCCCTGGAGGCGCGCATGCCCTTCATGGACCATGAGCTGGCCGCGTTCGTCTCGGCCCTGCCGGACCGGTACCGGGTGCGGGGCCGGAAGACCAAATGGCTGCTGCGGGAGGCCATGAAACGCCTGCTCCCCCGGGAGATTCTGGAGCGGCCCAAGGTGGGTTTCCGGGTGCCGGTGAACGAATGGTTCCGCGGGTCCATGCGGGACTATCTCTACGATCACCTCACCGGCCCGGATTCCCGCACCCGACACTATTACCGCGAGAGCGAGTTGCGCCGGGTTCTGGACGAGCATGTGAGCGGGCGCCAGAATCACGAAAAGCTCCTCTGGACCCTGCTCAATCTGGAGATCTGGCACCGCGAATGCCTGGAGGCCCGGTGACTGGCCTGGTCTGGCGCCTCAACCGGCTGCGGGCCATGGGGCCCCGGGAAGTGGCCCACCGGGGAAGGCGCTGGTGGGCCCAGCGCCGGGAGGGCCGTCGGGTCAGGGCGGGTTGGGCGCCCCAGCCCCCCGTGGTGGTGGGCCCCGCCATGAGCCTGTTTGCGCCCGTGCCGGACTGGCGGGAGGCATGGTCCCGCCGCTACCGGCTGAACGAGGCGGCTCTGGACCTTCTGGTGCAGGGGCAGATCGGATTCTTCGGCCATGCGCCCCTGGACGTAGGGATGCCCGTCCAGTGGCATCGCTGTCCCCTCACCGGTGTCGAGGCGCCCCGGGCGTACGGAAAGGCCATCGACTACCGGGACGCCGAACGGGTGGGCAACGTCAAGTTTCTCTGGGAGCTGGGCCGCCACCAGCATCTGGTGCCCCTGGCGGTGGGCTATGCCGTCACCGGACAGCGCCGTTACCGGGATGCGGTGCTGGCGCAGATCGAGGGCTGGATCGCCGCCAACCCTTTCGGGATGGGTATCCACTGGTGCAGTGGCCTGGAAGTGGCCCTGCGCCTGATCTCCTGGGCCCTGGTGCACAGCCTGCTGGCGCTGCGCGACGGCCCCCGCGGCCTGTTTGCGGCGGTGGCTGATCCCCGTGCCCTGGGCCGGTCCCTGTACCAGCAGGCGGCGTTCGTGCGCGGCTTCACCTCCCGCTATTCCTCCGCCAACAACCACCTCATCGGCGAGCTCACCGGCTTGCTGGTGGCCTGCCGGGTTTTCGACTTCGGCGAGCAGGGGCGCGCCTGGGCCGCCTTCGCCCACGAAGAGCTGGAAGTCGAGGCCGAACGCCAGGTGCATCCCGACGGCGTGGACCGGGAGCAGGCCTTCTACTATCACCTCTGGGTCCTGGAATACCTGCTGGTGGCGTGGCTGGTGGAGCAGCGGGCCGGCCATGGTTTCGCCCAGGCATTCGCCACCCGGATCGATGCCATGGCCCGGTTCCTGGACGATGTCACGCCCGAAGGAGGGCTGCCGCCCCAGGTGGGGGACGCCGATGACGGCATGGTGGCCCGCTTCGATCCGGCGTGGCCGGTCGATCCTTACGCCGAGGTCCTGACGGCCGTCGCCGCCGTCCGGAACAGGGGCGCCACCATCGGAATAGGTCCACCGGGCCAGAAAGCCTACTGGTGCGCCATGATGGCCGGGAGGCGGCTGGTGGAGACGCCGCCCGCGGTGCCGCGTGCCTACCCCCGCTGCTATCCCGAGGGCGGCTACACGGTGCTGGGCGGGGAGGGCCTGCACCTGGTGTTCGATGCCGGTCCCCTGGGTTACCCGTCCATTGCAGCCCACGGCCATGCCGACGCCCTGAGTGTCTGCCTGGCCGTGGACGGCCAGTGGTGGCTCGTCGATCCGGGCACTTACGCGTACCACACGGAGCATGGCTGGCGGGACTACTTCCGGGGGACGGCAGCCCACAACACCCTGCGGGTCGACGGGCTGGACCAGTCCACCATAGGCGGCCCGTTTCTGTGGGTGCGCCACGCCCGGGCCAGCCTTGAGCGCTGCGAGGCCGGGGCCGAAGGGCGGCAAGTAGCCGAGGGGGTTCACGACGGCTACCGGCGCCGGGGCGTGATCCACCGGCGCCGGCTGGCCCTGGAGCCTCCCGGGACGGTCAGGATCGAGGACGCCATCGAGGGCGGCGGCGAGCATGACCTTGAGCTGCATTTCCATTTCGCCCCGGAGGTGACCCTGGAACTGGACGGGGCAGTCTGCCTCGCCACCCGGCCGGGAGCGGGAAGGGGCCTGGAGGCTGTCCTGGATCCGGCGTGGCGCTGGGAGGTGGTCCGGGGCCGGGAGGAGCCGCCCCTGGGCTGGTACTCCCCGGCCCTGGAGCGCAAGGTCCCAGCCCCGGTCCTCAAGGGGTCCCGCCGGGCGGCCGCTCCCCTCACCGTGGTGACCACCTTCAGGGCCCGACCCCTTGCGGACGGCCGGCAGGTGGGGTAATGGTTGAGGGCCTGCGGGTGGCGGTTAGCACCCCGGCCCGGGGCGTGGTATGTTAAAGATTCCGACGTCCCGTTAAAAAATAATCAATAGAAATAACAAAAACATGCAATCAACAAGACGAAAAATAGCAATCTTGCCCGGTGGAGTGAGGAGTGCAACGCAATGCGAATCAGTATTTTCGGGCTCGGCTATGTCGGTGCCGTGTCCGCCGGCTGCCTTGCCCAGGACGGCCATGACGTCATAGGGGTCGACCCCTATCAGCCCAAGGTCGACCTGATCAACCAGGGCAAGACGCCCGTCATCGAAAAGGACATCGGAGAGATCATCGCAACCGCCGTCGCGGCGGGACGCCTCTCTGCGACCACCGACCCCATGGCCGCGGTGGCCGGAACCGGCCTGTCGCTGATCTGTGTCGGCACGCCCAGCCAGCTCAACGGCAGCCTGGATCTCAAATACGTCCGCTCGGTCTGCGAGCAGATCGGCACCGCTCTCAAGGACAAGACCGACTACCACGTGGTGGTGGCCCGCAGCACCATGCTGCCGGGGAGTATGAAGCAGGTGGTCATCCCAACCCTCGAAGAATACTCGGGTAAGCGCGCGGGCGTGGACTTCGGGGTCTGCAACAACCCGGAGTTCCTGCGCGAAGGCACGGCCGTCTACGATTTCTACCATCCCCCCAAGACGGTCATCGGCGAGCTGGAACCCCAGGGCGGTGACCGGCTGGCATCACTCTATGACGCTCTGGATGCCCCCCTGTTCCGCACCGACATCGAAACCGCGGAGATGGTCAAGTACACCGACAACGTCTGGCACGCCCTGAAAGTCGGGTTTGCCAACGAGGTGGGCAACGTCTGCAAGGCCGCCGGCATCGACAGCCACAAGGTCATGGACATCTTCTGCCGGGACACCAAGCTGAACCTGTCTCCCTACTACATGAAGCCGGGCTTTGCCTTCGGGGGATCCTGTCTGCCCAAGGACGTGCGGGCCCTGACCTACAAGGCTCGCAGCCTGGATGTGGACGCCCCCATCCTCAACGCTATCCTGCCCAGCAACAACCTGCAGGTGGAAAAGGCCATCCGCATGATCACGGCCAAGTCCGGGCGCAGGGTCGGGGTGTTGGGATTCAGCTTCAAGGCGGGCACCGATGACCTTCGCGAAAGCCCGGTGGTGGAGGTGATCGAGCGGCTCATCGGCAAGGGTTACGACGTGCGCCTGTACGACAAGAACGTGAATGTCGCCCGTCTCGTGGGCGCCAACCGGGACTATATCCTCAACCACATTCCCCACATCTCCAAGCTGATGGAAGACAGCGCGGAGGACGTTGTTGACCACGCCGAGACCCTGGTCATCGGCAACCGGGCGCCCGAGTTCAAGGCCCTGGCGGACAGCGTGCCCGACGGGAAGGTGGTGGTGGACCTGGTGCGCATCATCGATCGCATCAGTGACGCCGACCATTACGACGGGATCTGCTGGTAAACCGGCCATGACCCTGGAGCGCCAACAGGACGACGTGCGGGCCTATTGGAATGCGAAGCCCTGCAACTCCGAGCTGAGCCAGGCCGAGATGGGTTCCCGTGAATACTTTCTGGAGATCGAGCGGGACCGCTATACCCACGAAGCCCACATTCTCGAAGTCCTGTCAAAAATCGATTGGCAGGGTAAAGACGTTCTTGAGATTGGCACCGGTGTGGGTACCGACGCCCGACAGATCATCTCCCGGGGCGGTCGCTACACCGGTATCAACGTCGATCAGGGCTCTGTAGAGGCCACCCGGCAGGCTCTGGGAACGTTCGGGCTATCTGGAGAAGTGCGCCAGTGCAGCGCCACGGCGATGGATTTTGAGGATGCACGCTTTGACGTCATTTACTCCTTTGGGGTGCTGCATCATATCCCGAATGTCGACCGGGCTGTTGAGGAGATCCGGCGTGTCCTCAAGCCCGATGGTGAGCTGTTGATCATGCTGTATAACAGATCATCGGTGAACTATCGTGTGGAGATCCGGCTGCTGCGCAAGCTGGGTGTCCGTTTGCTGGGGGTGCCGGGCGTGGTCCCGGCTTTCTCCCTGCTGGGTCTGCCGCGTGACAAGCTGGACCGTCACCGCGAGCTCTCCAAACGGCTCAGTACCATGTCTGATGAGGAATGGCTGAGCCGCAATACCGACGGGCCGGACAATCCGTACTCCCTGGTCTACGGCGCCCGCGACGCTGAGCGGCTGTTGGCAGGGTTCCAGGTTGTCGAGCAGACTGTCTATTTCTTTGATCCGCGCCACTGGGGGGCTCTGGGTCGCCTCACGCCCTCAGGTGTGGTGGAGGGAATAGGACGTCGTTGGGGTTGGCACCGTGTGGTCCTGGCAAGAAAACTTCCCTGATGCGGACTGCCGTGATGAGATCCGCTAGGCCCCGACGCGTGCTGATCATCGTCGAGAACCTGCCTTCGCCCTTCGACCGCCGGGTCTGGCAGGAGGCCACCACGCTTCATGAAGCCGGCTACCGGGTTTCCATCATCTGCCCGACGGGAAAAGGCTACGAGAAAAAGCACGAAGTGATCGATGGCATCCACATCTACCGCCACGGTCTGCCCACCGAGGCCGAGGGCGCGCTGGGCTACGCCCTGGAGTACTCGGCGGCCCTGTTCTGGGAGTTCGTGCTGGCCTGGCGGGTGCTGCTCACCCGGGGATTCGACGTGATCCACGCCTGCAACCCACCGGACAACATCTTTCTGATCGGCGGTTTCTTCAAGCTGCTGGGCAAGAAGTTCCTGTTCGATCACCACGACATCAATCCGGAGCTCTACGAGGCCAAGTTCGGCCGCCGGGACTTCTTCTACCGTGTGATGCTGGCCTGGGAACGGTGGACATTCCGTACGGCGGACGTGTCCATCGCCACCAACGAGTCCTACAAGCGCATTGCGGTCGAGCGAGGTGGCATGCCGGCCGAGAAGGTGTACGTGGTCCGCAGCGGACCGAACCTGGACCGGCTGAAGATTCTGCCGCCGGTCCCCGCCCTGAAGGAAGGACGCACCTATCTGGTGGGCTACGTGGGCGTCATGGGCCGCCAGGAAGGCATCGACTGCCTGCTGCGGGCGGCGCGACACATCGTCAGGGAAAAGGGCCGGACCGACGTGCATTTCGGTCTGGTGGGTGGCGGTACCGAGCTGGAGAAGATGAAGGAATACGCGGGCGAGCTGGAAATCTCCGAGTATGTGACCTTTACCGGCCGGGTGCCTGACAAAGAGATGCTGGAGATGCTCAACACCGCGGACGTCTGCGTGAATCCCGACGTGGCCAACGAGATGAACGACAAGTCCACCATGAATAAGATCATGGAGTACATGGCTCTGGGCAAACCCATCGTCCAGTTCGATCTGACCGAAGGCCGTTTCTCGGCCGGGGAGGCTTCGCTCTATGCCCGGCGGAACGACATCGCGGACCTGGCCGACAAGATAACCGAGCTGCTGGACGACCCCGAGCGCCGCCGCCGCATGGGCGAGTACGGGCGATTGCGTGTGGAAAACGAGCTGGAATGGAAGTATGAGGCGCCCAAGCTGCTGGCGGCCTATGACGACCTCTTTGCGGCCGCCCGCCCGGACCGGGCAGCCGCCCAGGAAGAACAGACAGACTGGAAGGATTGAGCAACGATGGACACGACGCAGACACCCTGCGACGCATGGCGCAACTCCCGGGTGATATGGCTGCTCCTCGCGGTGATGGGAGCGCTCCTCTTCGTGGCGTTCTACCACACCATCGGCGACATGCTGCACCGGTGGGACACCAAGAAGGAGTACGGCTATGCGTACATGATCCCCTTCATTACGGCGTTTTTGCTGTGGCAGCGCAAGAACGAGTTCGAAGCCACCGAGTTCCGCCCCTCCTGGGTGGGGGTCGGTGTGCTGGTGGTGGCTCTCTTCCTGTTGATGATGGGTCTGTTGGCCACCACGTACACCCTGCCCCAGTACTCCCTGGTGCTGGCGGTGATGGCCATCGCCCAGGCCCACATGGGTTGGCGCGGATTCCGTATCGCGTTCGCGCCGCTCTTCCTGCTGTTCTTCATGGTGCCCCTGCCGCCGTTTCTCTACAACAACCTGTCCGGGCATCTCCAGCTCTGGTCCTCCCAGCTGGGCGTGGCGGTCATCCGCCTGTTCGACATCAGCGTCTATCTGTCCGGAAACGTCATCGACCTGGGCACTTTCAAGCTTCAGGTTGCCCAGGCCTGCAGCGGCCTGCGCTACCTCTTCCCGCTGGTGAGCCTTTCCTTCATTGCGGCTTACCTGTATCGGGTCGAGTTCTGGAAGCGTGCCGTGATTTTCCTGTCGGCCGTTCCCCTGACCGTGCTCATGAACAGTTTCCGCATCGGAATGATCGGTGTGCTGGTCAACTACTGGGGCATCGAGCAGGCCGAGGGTTTTCTGCATGAGTTCGAGGGCTGGGTGGTGTTCATGGGCTGCATCGCCATCCTGGTTCTGGAAATGCTGCTGCTCAACCGGGTCGGCAGCCGCCGACGCCCGCTGCGGGAGGTGTTCGGGCTCGAGTTGCCGGCTCCCCTCTCCGCCGAACGGGTATGCAGGCGCCCGTTCCGGGCGCCCCTCGGGGCTGTTGTCGGACTGCTGGGTGTGGGAGCGGTACTTTCACTGGTCATTCATGCCCGGGACCCCGTGATTCCCAAGCGGGTGAGTTTCGCCGAGTTCCCGGTGGATATCGGAGCCTGGAAGGGGGACCCCCAGCGTTTGCAGCAGATCTACCTCAAGTCCCTCAAGCTCGACGACTATATTATGGCGGATTATTCAAAGCCGGGGCTCCGTGCGGTGAATTTCTACGTCGCCTATTACGCCACCCAGGAAGCGGGGGACGCCGCCCATTCTCCCCGGGCCTGCATACCGGGCGGGGGCTGGGAGATCGCGAGCCTCAGCCGTCCGATTCTTCGGACCGTGCAGTTCAACGGCCATCCGTTGCGTGTGAATCGCGTCCTGATCAAGAAGGGGGATGTCAGCGAGGTGGTGTACTACTGGTTCCAGGAGCGGG
>DATFLG010000262.1:0-3553 GCA_035267985.1 Gammaproteobacteria bacterium
CTTGCCCGGGCCGTTCCGGGACTGGCTGGTCGGGGACTGGCCGCTCTGGGCGCCGCTGGCCCCGGAGGCGCCGTTGCCGCTCTGGCCGGCATTCTGGAACAGTCAGGGCACCAGCGGTTCGGAAACGGGGAAATCCGCCGGCAAGCCCGCCCGGGGGACGCGGTTCGCCACCACCCGGCCGCCGGTGAGCGATCCGCAGCTGCTCACCCTGCTGGAGCGGCACAACGTCACCATTCATGCCGAGTCCACCGGCGGCCCCTGGTGGGAGCGGCTGCTCATCAGTCTGCTGCCCTGGGTGCTGATCCTGGGCCTGGTGTTCTACGGCACCTGGAAGATCCAGCAGCGCATGGGAGCCGGCCAGCAGGGCGGGCCGTTCGGTATCGGCAAATCCCGGGCCCAGCGCTTCCGAAAGGGCCTCACCCAGACCACCTTCCGGGATGTGGCCGGCGCCGAGAACGCCAAACGCGACCTGCACGAAATCATCGACTACCTCAAAGAGCCCCAGCGTTACCGGGCGCTGGGGGCGAAGATTCCCAAGGGCATCCTGCTGACCGGCCCGCCGGGCACGGGCAAGACGCTGCTGGCGCGGGCCGTGGCCGGCGAGGCCGACGTGCCCTTCTACAGTATCAGCGGTTCGGAGTTCATCGAGATGTTCGTGGGGGTCGGCGCCTCCCGGGTGCGGGATATGTTCAATAACGCCAAGAAGGAAGCGCCGGCGGTGATCTTCATCGACGAAATCGACTCGGTGGGACGCGCCCGGGGCACCGGCCTGGGAGGCGGACATGACGAGCGCGAGCAGACCCTGAACCAGATCCTGGCCGAAATGGACGGCTTCCAGCCCCATGAAACCGTGGTGGTGGTGGCGGCCACCAACCGCCCTGACGTGCTCGACCCTGCCCTGCTGCGCCCGGGGCGCTTCGACCGCAAGGTCACCATGGACCTGCCGGACAGAAAGGCCCGCCGGGCCATTCTCGACGTCCATGCCCGCCGCCTGCCCCTGGCCGAGGACGTGAACCTGGATCTGGTGGCCCAGCGCAGCGTGGGTTTTTCGGGCGCGGACCTGGAAAACCTGGTCAACGAGGCCGCCCTGCTGTCGGGCCGCGACCGCAAGCAGGAGGTGGACATGGAGGCTTTCGACCGGGCCCGCGACACCATCGTGCTGGGTCAGGAACGCGACACCGCGCTCACCGACGAGCAGAAGCAGCTCACCGCCTATCACGAGTCCGGACATGCCCTGCTGGCCAGCCTGCTGCCCAACGCGGACCCTCCGGACAAGGTGACCATCATCCCCCGGGGCCGGGCCCTGGGGGCCACTGAGCAGACCCCCGGGGAAGACCGCAAGAACATCGGCTACGCCTATGCCCTGGACCGGATCGGCGTCATGATGGGCGGGCGGCTGGCGGAAAAACTGGTGTTCGGCGAGGTCAGCTCCGGGGCCGAGGCCGATCTCAAGCAGGCGACCCAGCTGGCCCGTCGCATGATCACCCAGTGGGGAATGAACGAAACCCTGGGACCGGTGGCCTTCCGCCATGGCGAGGATCACGTGTTCCTGGGCCGGGAAATGGCCCAGGAAAAGGACTACAGCGAGCACACCGCCCAACTCATCGACGACGAGATCCGCAAGCTGGTGGGCAGCGTGGAGGCCGACTGCGAGCAGGTGCTGCGCGAGCACCGCGAGCAGCTCGACGCCCTGGCCCAGCGGCTTCTGGAGAAGGAAACCATCAGCGCCGGAGAAATACGGGAAATCGCGGGCATGCGAAAGGCAAGCTGACGGGAACCCGCTGGGATCCCGCCTGTCCGTATCGCCCCCGGCCGGCAGCCTCCCATACCCCCGGCCGCACGTTGAGAGACGGGCGGGCCTGCTATAGCATGGCCCCCGACCCGCCGTGCCGCTTCCGGTCACGGCCGTGCGCCGAACCGGCGGCGATTCAAACCCGCGAGGCTGCAGCCCTGATACGCACCGTACTGTTCGACCTGGACGGCACGCTCCTGGACACCGCCCCGGATCTGGCCGCATGCCTGAATCACCTGTTGCAGGATACCGGTCGCCCGCCGCTGCCCTTCGAGCGCATCCGCCCCGTCGTCTCCCACGGCACCGTCGGCCTGCTGCAGGTCGGTTTCGGCATCGGGCCGGACGATCCGACCTTCCCGGAGCTGCGCGAACGGCTGCTGACGCTGTATCGGGAAAGCCTGGCAGACCGGACCCGGCCGTTTCCGGGCATCACCGATCTTCTCGCGCAGATCGAGCGCCGGAAGCTCAAATGGGGGGTGGTCACCAACAAGCCCGGCAGTCTCACCGAACCGCTGCTTGCCGCCCTGGGACTGTATCGGCGCGCGGCCACCGTGGTCAGCGGCGATACCCTCGCCCAGCGCAAGCCCCACGCCGCGCCCATGCTTCTGGCCTGCCGCCAGGCGGGCTGCGGCCCGTCGGAGTGTGTCTACGTGGGCGATGCGGCCCGCGACATCGAAGCCGGCCGCAACGCGGGCATGCGTACCCTGGCAGCCCTGTTCGGCTACCTCGGCGACGAGGAAGACCCTCGCGGCTGGGGCGCCGACGCGCTGATCGCGCATCCGCGGGATGTGCTTACCTGGCTGGATGGCGAAACACAGGAAAAGTGCACAAACCGCTTACAAGCTGATTGCACTGATCACCCCAAGTGACCGAAATAGCGCAAATTCCGCAGCACTTCCCCCTGCGCCAACAACCCGACGCACCGCGTCCACAGGGCATATCCCGGTTTGCACCCCGCAGCGGCATTTGTTAACGTCTTTTGCGTCCGCTGCATGGTGCGCAACTTCGCGGCCATGCGGAAATTCAAGTGCTAAAGAAGGCTAATCGGTTCCAGAGTTATTTTTGGGAGGACTTCGCACTCGACGTAACTCGCGAGTTTGCAACGCCTAGTTAGAAGTCCCGGGGCCACACGCAATCCGCCATCAGGATTCGCAACGTGGCCGCTCCTGCCTCCCGCTGAAATTACGGCGTATCGGGCACCAGAGGCCCACAAGATCCGCGTTGTTCGGCGATCCCAGTGATCGGCCGTTGCCCGACCCGCGGGCTGACCAACGGAACGACTGCAAATGCACGCCGGCAGGCGTGCGCCACGGCAGGTCATGAATCGTCGGCGGGAAGGCCGATGTCGGCGGACAGGGATTCCAGCGAGCCCCGATGCCCGTCAACGCAGTAACTGAATCGAACCGAGCCTTTCGCGCACAGCGCGAATTCCGCGCGCCCGGCGGCAGGCAGCCGCCGAGCGCGCCCTTACGCGACGCACAGCCACAGGATGCGTTGAAGGCGGAACATCCGCTGCCGCGTCACCCCGGTCCGCCGGGTCGTTGCGTCGCTGTCGACAACCCGTTTCTAGGGGGAGGTGATACGTATGCGCTCTGCCACCAAACAGAAGTTCGGGGAAAACCCGATCGAGGTCCGGGAGACGGACCACTACAAGCACGAATACATCAAGGGGTTCGTCGACAAGTGGGACGACCTGATCAATTGGGAGATGCGTGCCCGCAGCGAAGGCGATTTCTTCATGAACTGCCTGCGCGAGCGCGG
>DATFLG010000263.1:0-2583 GCA_035267985.1 Gammaproteobacteria bacterium
GGCCGCATGCGCATTACGGTGGCGCTGGATGCGGGCCTGCAGATCAGCGTCGAGGATGACGGTCCGGGGCGCAGCGAAACCGAGATCGCCGAGCTGACCCGGCGCGGTGTGCGCATTGACGAGCACGGTGCGCCCGGCCACGGCCTGGGGCTTGCCATCGTGCGGGACGTGGTGGGCTACTACGGCGGCAGCCTGACCCTGGGACGGTCGGCGGAGCTGGGCGGGTTCCGGGTGGATGTGCATCTGCCGCTGCCTTCCCAGGCCGCATGACGCGCCAGCGAAATCCGGGGAAGATCAAAAGCGCCACGGAAGACACGGAAAGCACGGACAAATCGTAGCCCGGATGAGCGCCAGCGTAATCCGGGGAAAGAGGGAGAGCCACGGAACCCACGGAATCCACGGAAAGGCAAGATCAAAAGCGCCACGGAAGACACGGAAAGCACGCGCAGGAGAAAGGGGCAGGGTGCAATAAGCGCAGTGCATTGCACCGAATCCCGTTGGGTATGATGTCCGGCGCAATGCCCTTCGGTTATTGCGCCCTACGGTGCCTGAAGGGATTCGGGTGAGCAGGCCGGATGCCGATTGCGCCCTACGGTTTCGACGGCCGTCGCGGAAGATGGCGGTCGCAGACCGTCGTAGCCCGGATGGCGCGCAGCGCGATCCGGGGAAAGACGGGAGCTACGGAATCCACGGAAGGGATCAATCAAAGGCGCCACGGAAAGCACGGAAGGCACGGACAAATCGTAGGAAGCGCCACGGAAGACGCGGACAGGAAAGAAGTCCAAGACCCCGGAGTTCACTTCGTTCCATCCGGGCTACGATCCGTGACCCACCGCCGCTGTGGCCTGCCCGCGGTAGCCTGGATGAAGCGCCAGCGCAATCCGGGGAGAGGAAGCTCAGTGGGCTTCCAGCTTGGCCAGCTCCGCCAGCACGTCCTGCATGAGCTTCTCCCCCTCGGGGGTGGTCATGCCCTCGCAGAGCTTGTTGGGGTCGCGCTCGCCCATGACCAGGGGACGCACCGCGGCCGCCAGGCGCGCCATGTCGCCCCCCGCCTGGAGCATCTGGGAGGCCATGTTGGCGATCAGCTGAAGCGCTTCCGTATTGCCGGTGCGGGCGGCGTGGACCAGTGAGGCGATGCCGGGAGCGGCCATGGTGGCGTCCGCCTGGGCATCCAGGTCCGGCAGGGTGGAGGGGTCCTGCAGGCCCTGGAGAATGGACTCCACGATGATCCGGTCCTCCTCGTCCAGGGGGCGCAGCAGCGCCTGATCCCGGTCTCCGGCCAGGATCTTGCGGACGGTGGCGACCAGATCCGTCCAGCCGTTCTTCTCGGCCATCCCGAGCACGTCCTCCAGGTCCGGCACCATCTCCCGGTTCTTGCAGCCCAGTACCACACGGTGAATCAGCCCCGCATGGGACTGGAGGATCTGTTGGGTCTTTTCGGGCAGGGTGGCCATGCTGCTCCTCCTCGTTATGATGGCCTGCTTGTGCAGGTCTTCTTTACATTCACGGCCGCCGCCCGGGTGGCGTCAGGCGCTGGTGGGCACCGCCGGCGAAAACAGTGACTCGCCGGCCAGCTCGGTCAGGGCCTGCCAGCGGTTGACGATGGCGCAGAACAGGTCCGCGGTGCGTTCGGCGTCGTACACCGCCGAGTGGGCCTCGCTCTCGTCCCATTCAAGGCCCGCCGCCTGGGCGGCCCGGGCCAGCACGGTCTGCCCGTAGGCCAGTCCCCCCAGGGTGGCCGTGTCGAAGCTGCTGAACGGATGAAACGGGTTGCGCTTGATCCCGGTGCGGGTGACCGCGGCGTTCACGAACGACAGGTCGAAAGAGGGATTGTGTCCCACCAGCACCGCCCGGGTGCAGCCGGCGTCCTTCACCGCCTTGCGCACGGCCTGGAACACCCCCTGCAGGGCCTCGCGCTCGGGTTTGGCGAAGCGGAACGGATGGTAGGGATCGATGCCGTTGAAGGCCAGCGCGGCGGGGTCCAGGTTCGCACCCTTGAAGGGCTCCACGTGACAGCCGTGGGTTTCCTGGGGCGCCAGCCGGCCCTCCCCGTCCATGGCGAGCGTCACTGCGGCGATTTCCAGCAGCGCGTCCTTCTTGGGATTGAAGCCGGCGGTTTCCACGTCGACGACCACGGGGAGGAACCCGCGGAAACGACCGGCCATGGGAGTCGGGGGAGTATCAGTCATGGCTACAGGATAACCAATGCCAGGGCGGATTTCGACGCGGCGGCTTCAGGCCAGCTTCCAGCCCACCGTCTGCCCGGCGCGCAGCGGCACGACTTCGCCTTCCGCGCCCATGGGATAGCTGGCGGGCAGGGTCCGGGGCGTGCGGGCGAGGGTGACCGTGCCCTGATTGGGGGGCAGACCGTAGAACGCCGGGCCATGGAGACTGGCGAAGCCTTCCAGGCGCTCCAGGGCGCCGGCCGCCTCGAAGGCTTCGGCGTACAGGGCCAGGGCCGCAGGGGCGGTGTAGATACCGGCACACCCGCAGTCCGACTCCTTGGCGTGGCGGGGATGAGGGGCGCTGTCGGTGCCCAGGAAGAATTTGGGGTTGCCGCCGGTGGCCGCCTCCACCAGGGCC
>DATFLG010000264.1:0-3211 GCA_035267985.1 Gammaproteobacteria bacterium
CAAGGGCGCCGTGGTGGGCCTGTCCGGCGGCATCGACTCGGCCCTGACCCTGGCCATTGCCGCGGACGCCATCGGGGGCGATCAGGTGGAAGCCGTGCTCATGCCCTCGCGCTACACTTCGGACATGAGCATCGAGGACGCCCGCGAGGAAGCCCAGAACCTGGGTGTCGCGCATCGGGTTATTCCTATCGAAGGGCCCTTCTCCGCGTTTCTGGAGGCATTGGAGGACGAGTTTGCGGGCCGTCCCGCGGATGCCACGGAGGAAAACATCCAGGCCCGGTGCCGGGGCATCATTCTGATGGCCATCTCCAACAAGAAGGGCCGGATTCTGCTCAGCACCGGGAACAAGAGCGAGATGTCGGTGGGATACGCCACCCTCTACGGGGACATGGCCGGCGGCTTCGCGCCCGTCCGGGACGTGCCCAAGACCCTGGTGTATCGTCTGGCCCGCCACCGCAACGGGCGCGACGGGGCCATCCCCCTGCGGGTGTTCGATCGCCCCCCGACGGCCGAGCT
Source organism: Gammaproteobacteria bacterium (assembly GCA_035267985.1). Lineage (GTDB taxonomy): Bacteria > Pseudomonadota > Gammaproteobacteria > DATFLG01 > DATFLG01 > DATFLG01. Next base: position 517 of record DATFLG010000264.1, read on the forward strand.
GGCGGAGGACCAGAAGGACCAGGACACGCTGCCGCCCTATTCTGTGCTCGATCCCATTCTCGAACGCTACGTGGAGCGCGATCAGGGGGTGGATGAGATCGTGGCCGCCGGGTTCGACGTCGACGTGGTGCGGCGGGTGGCCGCCATGGTGGACCGCAACGAATACAAGCGTCGTCAGGCACCTCCCGGCGTGCGCATCACACGCCGCGCTTTCGGACGAGACCGGCGTTATCCCATCACATCCGGCTATCTGGCCAGCCAGTTCAACGAGGCGCCGCACCGCAAGCAGGACGGCCGCTGATCGATTCCTGGCGGACCATCCTGTATCGTTCGCTCATTGACCGCCGACGGAGGGGACTCCATGAAGAAAGTCGAAGCCATCATCAAGCCCTTCAAGCTGGACGACGTCCGCGAAGCCCTCTCGGAAATCGGGATCATGGGCATGACGGCCATCGAGGTGAAGGGTTTCGGCCGCCAGAAGGGCCATACGGAGCTCTATCGGGGCGCCGAATATGTGGTGGATTTTCTCCCCAAGGTGAAGCTCGAAGTGGTGGTCAGTGACGAGCTGGTGGACCGCTGCATCGAGTCCATCACCGAGGCGGCGCGGACCGGGAAGATCGGCGATGGGAAGATCTTCGTGACGCCGGTGGAAAAGGTGGTGCGTATCCGGACCGGCGAAGAGGACCTGGCGGCGATCTGAGGCGCGAGCCCGGATCAGCGGTACTCGACGATTTCGTCCAGGTGCCGGCGGTCGGTGTCTTCCGGCAGCTCCGCCGGATACCCGATGCTGAGCATGGCCACCGGCGTCAGGCTCGGATCCAGTGCCAGCAGATCCCGGATGCGCTGGGCGTCGAAATAGCCCACCCAGGTGGATCCCATCCCGGCGGCCACCACCGCCAGCTGGGCATAGGCGGCGGCGATGGTCGCGTCCTGCACCGCGTACAGGCGCTCGCCCCGATCGCCGAACCGCTGGGCCGAGCGGGGAGCGTCGGCGCAGAACACCAGGCAGACGGGAGCTTCGGAGATGAACTGTTGCTGTTCGGCCGCCCCGCCGAGGGCATCGCGCATTGCCTGATCGCGCACCACCATGATGCGGTAGGCCTGCAGGTCCCCGGCCGAAGGCGCGGCGCTGGCCATTTCCAGAATGGCGTGCAGCTTCTCCTCCTCCACCGGCATGTCCGACTGGTACCTGCGTACCGAGTGGCGATGCCGCACGGTCTGGAAGAAGTCCCACACTGGTCGCTGTCCCATGGCCCGCGTGCCCCCCTTCAGGTCGATGCGTCAGTCGGACGCCGTTTTCAGCTCGGCGGCCCGTTTCGGATAGTTTAGCTTCAGCACCCGCCGGGCGTCGGCGGCCAGCGCCGGCAGTTTCAGTTTGCGGTAGGCCCGCACCATGACCACCAGGGCGTCGGCCTGGCTGGGCGTGCCCTCGTAGTTGGCCAGGACGTAGCGGGCCCGGTTGGCCGCCGCCAGGTATTCGCCCCGTCGCATGTAATAGTCGGCCACATGGAGCTCGTAGCGGGCCAGGATGTTGCGCAGGTAGACCATGCGCTGGCGCGCATCGCCCGCGTAGCGCGAGTCGGGGAAGCGCTTGACCAGCTTCTGGAAATCGAAGAACGCCTTGCGCGCGTAGCCGGGATCGCGCTGGGACAGGTCCCGGGGCAGGAATTTGTCGATAATGGACTGCCCCCGGGAGAAATTCACCAGCCCTTTCAGATAGTAGGCGTAATCCACGTTGGGATGCTGGGGGTTGGTCTTGATGAACCGGTCGGCGGCCGATATGGCCGAATCGGGCTCGTCGTACTTGTAATAGGCGTAGGCGATCTCCAGCTGGGCCTGCTGGGCGTAGCGGCCGAAGGGATAGCGCGCCTCCAGCTTCTCGAAATAGTCGATGGCGGTTTCGTAGTTGCCATCGCCGAGATTGCTCTTCGCTTCGGTGTAGAGCTTGGCAGCGGACCAGTTCTTGGTTTCATCGATTTTCCCCGGAAGCAGGGAGCAGGCGTTGAGCAGTACCATCAGGATCAGCAGAAGACTCGACAGGCGCATGAAGTTAAGGTATCCCATTGGCTGGCCGGCAAACACGAGGACCCCTTGCGGGCCGCAATCCGCCCAGTATACCGCAGACGGATTCTCAGTCCGATGATCGAGACCATTGAGCTGGCAGCCCGGATCCCCGAGTCCCTGGGGGGGCGTCGCCTGGACCAGGCCCTGGCCGAGCTGTTTCCCCAGTACTCGCGCAGCCGCCTGCAGCAGTGGATCCGTGGGGGGCAGGTCCAGGTGGACGGGCAGGCCCTGCGCGCCCGGGACCGGGTGGCGGGAGGCGAGCAGGTGCGGGTGCAGGCCCGGCCCGAACCGGAGACCCGCTGCACCCCGGAGCCCATCCCCCTGGCCGTCGTCTACGAGGACGCCGACCTGCTGGTCATCGACAAGCCGGCCGGGCTGGTGGTCCACCCGGCGGCGGGTAACCCGGCGGGCACCCTGCAGAATGCCCTCCTGCACCATGATCCCGCGCTGGCGGGCGTGCCCCGGGCCGGGCTGGTCCATCGCCTGGACAAGGATACCAGCGGCCTGCTGGTGGTGGCCCGCAACCTTGCCGCCCACCATGGGCTGGTGGCCCAGCTCCAGGCCCGGAGCGTCGAGCGCGAGTACCAGGCTGCGGTCTGGGGGGTGCTCACCGGCGGCGGGACCGTGGACG
>DATFLG010000265.1:0-2585 GCA_035267985.1 Gammaproteobacteria bacterium
GGCAGCGCCTGGAGCAGGCGCCGGGCGTCGAAGGGCCGGAACAGACGGACCTTGAGCAGGCCCACCTTCCCGCCCCGGGCGTTGAGATCGATCACCGTCTCTTCCACGGTTTCCGCGCCGGAGCCCATGATGACGATGACCCGCTCGGCGTCCGGAGCCCCGATATAATCGAACAGGCGGTACTGGCGTCCGGTGAGGCCGGCGAACCGGTCCATGGCCCCCTGCACGATGTCCGCAAAGCGTTCGTAGTAGGGATTGACGCTCTCGCGACCCTGGAAGTACACGTCCGGATTCTGGGAGCTGCCCCGCAACACGGGATGCTCCGGCGACAGCGCCCGCCGGCGGTGATCCGACACAAGGGCGTCGTCGATCAGGGCCCGCAGTGTCGACTCTTCCACCGCGGTGATCTTGTCCACTTCGTGGGAAGTGCGAAAACCGTCGAAAAAATGCACCACCGGGATGCGGCCCTCGAGGGTGGCGGCATGGGCGATCGCCGCCAGATCCATGACCTCCTGGACCGAGTTGGCGGCCAGGAAGGCAAAGCCGGTGCTGCGGGCGGCCATGACGTCGCTGTGATCGCCGAAAATGGACAGGGCCTGTACCGCCAGGGAACGCGCCGCCACGTGGAACACCGCCGGGTTCAGCTCGCCGGCGATCTTGTACATGTTGGGCAGCATCAGGAGCAGCCCCTGGGAGGCGGTGAACGTCGTTGTCAGGGCCCCGGCCTGGAGCGCGCCGTGAATGGCCCCGGCCGCGCCGCCCTCGCTCTGCATCTCCACGATCTGGGGGACGGTCCCCCACAGGTTGGCGCGGCCCTGCGCGGACCACGCGTCGGCCCACTCGCCCATGGGTGAGGCGGGGGTGATGGGATAGATGGCGCAGACTTCGCTCGCCAGGTAGGCGATGCGGGCGGCGGCCTCGTTGCCGTCGATGGTCACTGTGCGCGGCGTGCCCATGGGAACCTCGGGGTCAGTCTCAGGCGCAGATCAATAATGGAACGATAGCCGGCCGGCGGGCGGGGGTTCTTGACCCACATCAATGATGGAAACGGTCATTGGCGGACGAGTCGCGCCGTGGCAGCAGGCACGGCCGGGTGCCTTCAGATCGAGTCCTCTTCCAGATCCATCTTCAGGGCCAGCAGGTCCATGAGATCCTTCAGGGAGAGGATGCCGGCCAGCCGGTCCCGCTCCACCACCAGCAGACGGCTGCTTCGGGTGCGGTTCATCTTGGCCAGCGCCCGGACGGCGTCGTCGTCCGGGGCGACCGTATTGTCGGGTCCGCGGGGCTCGTGGATCTCCCGGACCGTGTGCCGCGACCACTGCTCGTGGGGAATGTCTCTTGCCGCCCGGGTGGTCACCCAGCCCAGCAGGCGGTTGTCCTCGACGACGGGAAACATCTTGTGGTGGTGCCGGTAGACGTAGTCCTCAATGAAGTCGCGTACGGACAGGGAGGCGGGGACCGTGACCGGATTGCTCTTCATGAACCGGCTCACCGGTTCGCCCTGAAGCACCTGGCGCATCAGGACCTGCTGGTAGGACATCTGGGCGGCTGCGCGCACGAACATCCCGATCAGGAACCACCACATGCCTCCCAGGAAGTTCCCCTCCAGCACTGACAATACGCCCAGCACGATGAGGACGATCCCGAACCCGCCGCCGATCCGGGCTGCCAGCCTTGTGGCCCGGCGCAGATCTCCTTTCCACTGCCACAGCAGCGCCCGCAGCACCCGGCCTCCGTCCAGGGGAAAGGCGGGTACCATGTTGAACACGGCCAGCACCACGTTGAGGAACGCCAGGTACATGAAAACGCCGCTCACGGAGGTCGGCGTGTGGGCTGCCACCGCCAGCAGATGCAGCGCGTAGAACGCCGCCGCCACCACCAGGCTGGCCAGCGGGCCCGCCACCGCCATGAGCAGCTCGGTCCGGGCATTGGGCGGCTCCTCGTCCATTTCCGCCACGCCCCCGAAGATGAACAGGGTAATGCCCTTCATGGGCAGGCCGTGGCGCCGTGCCACCAGGGAATGGGACAGCTCGTGCAGCACGATGGACACCAGCAGCCCCAGGGTGCCGGCGACCCCCATTGCCCAGTAGACCCGGGTTGTGAGGCCCGGATAGAAGTAGGGAAACGCCCCGGTGGCCAGTGACCAGGTGATGAGCACGGCCAGGATCAGCCAGGTCAGGTCCATTCGGACCTCGAAACCCAGTATGGTGAACAGGGTGAACCGTTTTCCGAACACGCCGCCGCCTTCTTCCGCCGCCATCGTCCAACCTAAAGAGTAGCAGCCGGTGGCCGGCCCGCGGTCGGCGCGGGCTATACTAAGTGGCCGGGAATACGCCGATTGTTCCGGGCGTGGCGACGGGATGTCCCGGGCGGGGGCCCGCCGGGCGACTGTTACCGGCCGGTATTCCGGCGTAGCCTGAACACTTTTTCCGCGCCCTCCGGATCGTGGCCCGGTCCGGCGGCCGACAATCGAGTGAGCACCCCGAATGGCTGAAGCCCGTTCCTCCAGCAGCTATCTGCGCCGGGTTCTGGTCGCCGCCGTCGTGGCGGCGGCACTGGTGGCCGCGCTTGCGCTTTTCTGGCAT
>DATFLG010000266.1:0-2174 GCA_035267985.1 Gammaproteobacteria bacterium
GTCCTGGTTCAACCGGGGCTTTCTCCAGCTGCGGACCATAGACTGGAGCAGCCCGGCCGAAACCCTGGAGAAGTTGATCGGCTACGAGTCCGTGCATGCGGTCACAGGATGGGACGATCTGCGCCGGCGCATGATGGCCGACCGGCGCTGTTTTGCGTTCTTCCATCCCGCCATGCCTGATGAGCCTCTCATTTTCGTGGAAGTGGCGCTGGTCCGGGGGCTGGCCGAGTCCGTCCAGCCACTGCTCGATCCCCGGGCGCCGGTGCTGGATTGCGCCGAGGCCGATACGGCCATGTTCTACTCCATCAACAACACCCAGGCGGGTCTGCGGGGGATCTCTTTCGGAGACTTTCTGATCAAGCAGGTCCTGACGGAGCTGAACGCGGAGATTCCCCGCCTGCGCCACTTCGCCACCCTGTCGCCCCTGCCCCGATTCGCTGCGGTGCTGCGGGCGGCCCTGGACGGGAAAGACGAAGGATTGAGCCCCGGGCGCCTGAAAGCCCTGCTGGGCAAGCAGGCCGAGGCGCTGTGTGCGGCGGCGGGAGAGAAACGGCCCCTGCAGGCCCTGGGCCGGCTGCTGGAGACGCCTGAGGCCGGGCGGGCGGAGCTGCTGGACGAGCCCCTGACCCGGGTTGCCCTGGCTTACCTTACCGCCCGGCGTCCCGACGGCCGACTCCTGGATCCGGTGGCCTCGTTCCACCTGTCCAACGGCGCCCGCCTGGAACGCATCAACACCTTCGCCGACATGTCGGAGCACGGCCTGACCGGCTCCTTCGGGGTGATGGTCAATTACGTCTACGTCCCCGAGGAAGTGGAGGCCAATCACGAGCGTTTCGTGGGCGCCGGCGAGATCGTCATGAGCAAGTCCCTGGCGCGGCTCAACCGCCGTCTGGAGGAAGGCCGCGAGGCCGAGCGGGCCGACTGAGGCACGCGGCCGCAATGCCCGGCGCCGGCCGGCGAGACAACTCCGAGGGCTGTCACTGTTGGATATTCTGATACTGCTGGGCATGGGCGGCCTGGCCGGCATGCTGGCCGGCCTGCTGGGCATCGGTGGCGGCATCATCATCGTGCCGGTGCTGGCCCTGGTGTTCGCCCACCAGGGGGTCGCGCCGGAGGCGATCATGCATGTGGCCATCGGCACCTCCCTGGCCACCATCGTGGTCACTTCCCTGTCCTCCATCCGGGCACATCAGCGACGCGGCGCCATCGACTGGCGGGTATTCCGTGTCATCACCCCGGGCATCATTGTCGGTGGCGTGCTCGGCGCCGCCATCGCCAAACAGCTCGCGGGGGACACCCTGCGCCTCGCCTTCGCCAGCTTCATGCTGCTGGTGGCCGCCCAGATGGCCCTGGGGCGCACGCCGCCCGCCCACCGCCGCCTGCCGGGCACCGCCGGCATCGGACTGGCCGGAGCCCTGATCGGCACCGTGTCCACCTTGATGGGAGTGGGCGGCGGTTCCATGTCGGTGCCGTTCCTTACCTGGTGCAACGTGCCGGTGCGCGCCGCCGTCGGCACTTCCGCGGCCATCGGCCTGCCCATCGCCGTGACCGGCGCCCTCAGCTACGTGGTCAGCGGCTGGCACGGTGCCCATCTGCCGCCCTGGAGTGTGGGCTTCGTGAACCTGCCCGCCTTCACGGGAATCGTCGTGGCCAGCACCCTGTTCGCCCCCGCCGGCGCCGCCCTGGCTCACCGCATCCCGCCGCTGCTGCTCAAGCGATTGTTCGCCGCGTTCCTGCTGGTGCTGGGCATCCGCATGTTCCTGGCCTGAAAGAATCAGAAGAGCCACGGAACCAACGGAGAGAAGAATTTCAAGGCGCCACGGACAACACGGAAAGCACGGACCAAAAAAAATCAAACCGGGCCAGCAGACGCAGGGCGCAGTAACCGCAGGCCATTGCGCCGGCAAAGGCTGAATAAAAAGCGGGAGAGCCACGGAATTCACGGAATCCACGGAAAGGATCAGAGCCGTAGCCCGGATTAGCGCCAGCGTAATCCGGGGAAAGCCAAGAGCCACGGAACCCACGGAATCCACGGAAAGGAAGAACGCAAAGGCGCCACGGACTACACGGAAAGCACGGACCAAAAATCAAACCGGGCGAGCAGATACAGGGCGCAATAACCGAAGGGCATTGCGCCGACAATGGCTGAAGACATTAAAGGCGCCACCGGCTGC
>DATFLG010000267.1:0-5382 GCA_035267985.1 Gammaproteobacteria bacterium
GCTCACGGCTGCCAGCCAGGCCATGGCCAGGACCGCGGCGGGGTCCATCCGCCCTTCGCCGGCGAGAACCGCGGCGCCGATGAGGACCGTCTCGCCAGGGGCGGGAATGCCGAACCCCTCGACGAAGATGAGCCCGAACACCGCGGCGTAGCCGTAGTGCTCGATGTAGGGCTGAGCCGCCTGCAGGTACTGCTCGATCACGGTATCTCTAGGGACGCTCTGCACAGGCCGCCGAAGCGGCGCTCTCGGCATTGCAAAGGTGCTCGGAATGCTCATTTACGCTGTGCAAACTGCGCTCCCTCGCCCCTTTGTGCCTTGTGATCATCCGCTTGGTCGACCTGTGCAGAAGTTCCCCAGACGCACCCGGATGGGCGGTGGTCCTCAGCCCGTGGTGCCGTTCATCAGTGTCGGGGTCAACCAGATGTTGCCGTCCCTGGCCACCATAACCTCGCTGGATTCAGGCCCCCAGCTACCGGCAGTATAGTTGGGAAAGTCCGGTGCGAAAGCCCCGTCCCAGCGCTCCAGCACGGGTGTGAGCAGGCGCCAGGCCGCTTCCACCTGGTCGGAGCGCATGAACAGCGTGGCATCGCCGCCCATCAGTTCGCGCAACAGGGTCTCGTAGGCCGCAGGCGAGCTGGTCTTGAAGGTCTCCTGGTAGCTGAAACGCATATTGACCGGGCGCAGGCGCATCTGGGTTCCCGGCTCCTTGGCCATGAATTTCACGACGACGCCCTCCTCGGGCTGGATCTGTATGACCAGCCGTGCCGGATGGGTGTTGATGCCGGAGGAGTCCGGGAAAGCGCAATGGGGAACGTCGCGGAAGCGGATGGACACCTCGGAGACATCGGCGCTCAGCCGCTTTCCGGTGCGCAGGTAGAACGGCACGTCCTGCCAGCGCCAGTTGTCCACATGCAGCTTCAGGGCCGCGTAGGTCTCCCGGGAGGAGTTCTGCGCCACGTCGGGCTCCTCCCGGTATCCCGGCACCTTCTCGCCGTTGAGCCATCCGGGACCGTACTGCCCCCGTGCGGCGCAGCGGTCCACCGACTCCCCGGTGATGGGCCGCAGGGCGTGCATTACATCCATCTTCTTGTCCCGGATGTCGGCGGCGTTGTAGGCAACCGGAGGCTCCATGGCGATCAGACAGAGAATCTGCATGAGATGGTTCTGAACCATGTCGCGCAGGGCGCCGGCTTTCTCGTAATAGCCGCCGCGGTGCCCGACGCCCAGGGTTTCGGCCACGGTAATGGCCACATGATCGATGTAACGGCGATTCCAGACCGGCTCGAACATCGGGTTGGCGAAGCGCAGGGCCAGGATGTTCTGGACGGTTTCCTTGCCCAGAAAATGATCGATGCGAAAGATCTGGGGCTCCTTGAAGTAGTGGCGCAATGCCCGGTTGATCTGCTGGAAGGACTCCAGATCGTGCCCCAGGGGCTTCTCCACCACGATACGGGCGCGGTGTCGATCCCGGGCAAGGCCTGCGCCACCCAGGCCGGTCGCGATGGGACCGAACAGCGCCGGCGGCGTCGCCATGTAGAAGATGTGGTCACCGCGGCCGCCGAGCTCCTTCTCGATATCCTCGAGCTGTGCACTGATGGACTTGTAGGCGTCGGAGTCCATCAGATCCGCCTGCATGTAGTGTATGCCCTGGGCGAAGGTCTTCCAGGCCTGCGAGTCCGGGTTTCCGCGCCGGGAATGTTTGCGGACCCCGTCCAGATAGCGCTCGGCAAGCTGCTCGTCGCCGGATTCCTGGCGATCCACGCCGAGAATGCGAAATCCCTCGGGCAGGAGCCCGTCCAGGTGCAGGTTGAAAAGCGCCGGCACGATCATGCGCCGGGCGAGATCGCCGCCGGCACCGAAAAGAACGAATACGGAATTGGGCTTGTAGCTGCCGTGGTCCATTGAATACTCTCCTTGCAGGGGACGGTACTGCCAGTGTCCTTGGCATTGGCCGGTGGGGCGGCGCGTTTGCGGAGGCCCTGGCGCTGCCGGCCGACGTTCCCGCTACTCAACAAACGTAGCATCTCCCCGGTCGGTGCCGATGGCCGCCGCCATCCCGCAGTCCGGAAACAGCCGCGGGGCCGCCGGAAAGGCCGCCCCGCGGCTGCGGGCTTCAGCCCTTGGCAGGCAGCTCCAGGGTGAGGAACATCGGGTTGTCGTGACGCTGAACCAGCACCGGCACCGGTTTGTTCCGGGGCAGCTTGTGCACCAGGGCCGTGAACTGCCGCGTGCTGGTCACCCGGTGGCCGGCCAGCATCAGGATCACGTCGCCGGGCCGCAGACCGGCTTCGGCGGCCGGTCCCTTGCCCACCTGCCGGACCAGCACCCCGCCGTCGCTCACATCGAGCTTCTTGCGCTGGTCGGCCGTGAGTCCGCTGACCACCATGTTGAGCTCGTGGTGCTTGGCGCCGGGCTGGGTGGAAGCCTGCTGGGATTGCTCTTTGGGCTTGAGCTCCTTGATGGTGACCTGCACCGTCTTGGCCGAGCCGTCGCGCAGGACCTTCACCGGCACCGTCTTGCCGATGGGGGTATTGGCCACCAGCGGCGGCAGTGCGGAGGACTGCTGGATCTCGTGCCCGTTATAGGCGGTGATCACGTCTCCGGCCTTCAGTCCGGCTCTGGATGCCGGGCTGTCGGGCTCGACCTTTGCCACCAGCGCGCCGGAGGGTTTGTTCATGCCGAAAGCCTGCGCCAGGTTCTGGGTCACGGGCTGGATGTACACCCCCAGCCAGCCGCGGGTGACATGTCCCTGGGACTTGAGCTGTTTGGCCACGTTCATCGCGACATTGATGGGTATCGCGAAGGACAGCCCCTCGTAGCCGCCGGTGGTGGTGTAGATCTGGGAGTTGATCCCGATCACCTCTCCGGCCGTGTCGATCAACGGACCGCCGGAGTTGCCGGGGTTGACGGCCACGTCGGTCTGGATGAAGGGCACGTAGGTGTCGTTGGGCAGGCTGCGGTGCAGGGCGCTCACGATGCCCTGGGTGGCCGAATGGCTGAAGCCGAACGGTGAGCCGATGGCCAGCACCCACTGCCCGACCTGCAGGTTGTCGGAATCCCCGGTCTTGACCGTGGGGAGGTTCTTGGCGTCGATCTTCAGCAACGCAACGTCGGTCATCTTGTCCATGCCCACCAGCTTGGCCGAGAACTGCCGCCGGTTGTCGAGCCCGACCACGATCTGATCGGCGTCCTTCACCACATGGGCGTTGGTGAGGATGTAGCCGTCCGATGAGATGATGAAGCCCGACCCGAGGGAATGGACCTTCTGCTTGCCGTTGCCCGCCGGGCCGTTCCGGTTGCCGAAGAAATGCTTGAAGAACTGACCGAAGGGGCTGTCCTTGGGAATGCCCGGCGGCAGCCCGTGGGATTGCTTGGTCGACACGGTGGCGGTGGTGCTGATGTTGACCACGGCCGCCTGATTGTCCTTCGCCAGGGTAATGAAGTCCGGTCCGGGCTGGCCGGCGGTTTCGGGGCTGCTGGCCTGGGCCGGCGTGATGGGGTTGCTGATGAACGCCGCGCTGGAGCCCGGGGTGTGCGTGTGCGTCCCTACCAGCCACCCGGCCAGTCCGAAAATGGCGGCGAGGGCAATGGCCCCCGCCCAGACGCGGTTCCGTTTCATACGGCCCTCCGTGAGGTATGTGCCTGGATCAATGGGCTTCGCTGTGGGGGCATCGGTGCCGCTCACAGCCTGTGGCTCGTCGGTCGCGGACCGCGGTCCCCGGGATATGATCCCGCAGGCCGACTGTCCCTGAGCCTGAGTCGTGCCGCGAGGTCGGTGCGGCCCGGTCGGGACCGCCTGTGCGCCGCGTTCGGGCCCGGACCGTCCGGGACGGATTCCGGGCCCGGGGCGCCTGCCGCCCCCCGACTCCACGTAACCTGTCGCGGGGGGCGCGGCGATGCCACCTGGCGTGCTCAACGTCCGCAGCACTAACCATGCCAAGCGCGCAACTGATTGAAGCGTTGCAGGTTGACTCCATGGGTAATTTCAACCAACGGGCGTTTTCCCCCATGCCTTTGCCGGATGCTGGTGGATATCGACCGTGAGGGGGCCCGGGGGTTCGCGGATCGCTTCTGGCGGAGGACGGTGGTACGGTCTATTTTTCTTAGTAGAAACGGCAGGCTATCGACGCCCCCCGGAAACGGGCAAGGGGGGCGCCGCCGCCGGTTTCATGAAAGTCGGACACCCAAGCCCCGGGGGGCCGAAAACCTGCAGGATGAGTATCCACAGGGCCGGTGCCCGGGGAAAGCAGTCAACGCGCGAGGAGGTACAGCACATGGCAGCCGTCAGCGATACTGAAAGTACACATCGGACCACGGATCGCGTGAGCCAGGCGGCCCACGAGGCCATCGATCGGGCGGCAGAGCGGGGCGGACGAACCGAGGAACGGGTGCGCGAAGCCGGGCGCCGGGCTGCCGACCGGACCCGGGACAGCCTGGATATCATTCCGCAGTACATCGAGCACCACCCGTACCGGTCCCTGGGGATTGCGGCGGCCGCCGGACTGGTGCTGGGGATGCTGCTGCGCCGGTGAGGGGGCGGAGTATCCGGACGCGTTCCGCCCGGAGAAGCCGTTGAGCGAGCGCGAGTCCGAAGAACCAGCCGAAACGGCCTCGCTGCTCAGCGGGCTTCAGGGCATGTTGGCCGCCCTGCGCACCCTGGTGACGGACGTGGCCGAGTTGGCGGCGCTTGAAACCCGCCTGGCCGGTCACGCCCTTGCCCTGATGATCGCCCTGGGGGCGGCAGCGGCGCTTTTTCTGGTGACCGCATGGCTGCTGGTGGTGGCGGTCGCCGTGGGCTGGCTGGTGCGCCTGGGTCTGACCTGGGAGGCCGCGACGCTGATCATGGCGGGGGTGCAGGTGGGTCTGGCGGTGCTGATGGTGGTGCTGGGACGGCGTGCCAGCCGGCACCTGCTGTTTGAGGGTACGCGGGGTGCGCTGTTCAGAGGAGCCGGTGATGAGTCAGATGAGCCGCCGGATCCGGTCCCAGAGGGAACGGGTCAGGAGCGATAGGCAGGTCCTGCGCCGACGCTATGCCGCGACCGCCGACGGGTTGCGCAAGCGGGCCGCTTCCCCGGGCGCGCTTGCGGCCGGCTTCGGTGGCGGGTTTCTGGTAGGGCGGCTGTGCGTGTCCCGGGGCAAGGGCTGGCGGCGGCTGCGCGCTCTGGCGCGCCTTGCCTGGATGGGGCCGTTTACCGGTCTGGCCGAGTCCCTGGTGATGCGTGTGTTGCGCGGGCGCGCCTCCTAGCCTGAACTATTCATGAACGACCTACTGCGGACGCCGATATGCTTGAAAAGACAGCGCGTGCTCCCTCCAGGTGCTCGACATACTGTCAAGTATGCCTGTGCGCCTTCCGGTCCGCGCCACGCTGTCTTTTCAGGCCT
>DATFLG010000268.1:0-21295 GCA_035267985.1 Gammaproteobacteria bacterium
CGCAGGCGGTTGAGGACCTTGACCGCTTCCGCCACGATCTCCGGGCCGATGCCGTCCCCGGGAAGAATAAGTATTTTATGTGACATATAAGTAGCTTATGATTTTCAGTTGAGAGTTTACTGGAATAGCCAGGGGGCCTCCTGCCGGCGCCGCTCCTCATAGGCCCGGATGGCGTCCGCGTGCTGCAGGGTCAGGGCGATGTCGTCGAGCCCGTTGAGCAGACAGTGCTTGCGGAACGCGTCCACCTGGAACGGGTGGTCGGCGCCGTCGGGGGTCGTCACCCGCTGCCCCTGCAGGTCCACCGTCAGGCGGTAGCCGGGGGTGGCGGCCACTTCCCGGAACAGGCCATCCACCGCGTCGGCGTCCAGCACCACCGGCAGCAGCCCGTTCTTGAAGCAGTTGTTGTAGAAGATATCGGCGAAGCTCGGGGCGATCACCACCCGGAAGCCATAGTCCTGCAACGCCCACACGGCGTGCTCGCGGGACGAGCCGCAGCCGAAATTCTCCCGGGCCAGCAGGATCCGGGCGCCGTGATAGCGGGGCTGGTTGAGCGCGAAGTCCGGATTCAGCGGCCGCGCGCTGTTGTCCCGGTCCGGCTCGCCCCGGTCCAGGTAGCGCCACTCATCGAACAGGTTGGGGCCGAAGCCGGTGCGACGGATGGATTTGAGGAACTGCTTGGGGATGATGGCGTCGGTGTCCACGTTGGCCCGGTCCAGGGGCGCCACCAGACCCGAGAAGGTTTCGAACTTTTCCACTAAAGCACCTGAATTAAAATATAAATGATCTCAACTGCCAACCCGGAGCAGTCACCCGGCCGACTGCTCCGGGACCCTCAGGTCGCGCACGTCGGTAAAGTGACCGGCGACGGCCGCCGCCGCGGCCATGGCCGGGCTCACCAGGTGGGTGCGTCCCCCCTGCCCCTGGCGGCCCTCGAAGTTGCGATTGGACGTGGAGGCGCAGCGCTCTCCCGGCTCCAGCCGGTCCGCATTCATGGCCAGGCACATGGAGCAGCCGGGCTCGCGCCATTCGAAGCCGGCAGCCTTGAAGATGCGGTCCAGGCCCTCGGCTTCGGCCTGGCGCTTGACCAGTCCCGAGCCGGGCACCACCAGGGCCTGCCGGATACCGGCCGCCACCCGGCGACCCTGCACCACTGCCGCGGCCTGGCGCAGATCCTCGATGCGCGAATTGGTGCACGAGCCGATGAAGACCTTGTCCGGACGGATCTCTGTGATCGGGATCCCGGGCGCCAGGTCCATGTAGGCCAGCGCCTTGGCCATGGCGGCCCTGCGCACCGGGTCGGGCTCGTCGGCCGGGTCCGGCACCCGTCCGTCCACCGGCGCCACCATCTCGGGAGAGGTGCCCCAGGTGACCTGAGGCGGACAACCCGTCATGTCCAGGCGCTCCACCCGGTCGAAGACCGCATCCTCGTCGCTGTGCAGGTCGAACCAGGCGGCCACGGCCTGATCCCACTGATCCCCGCGGGGCGCAAAGGGCCGGTCCTGCAGGTACTCGATGGTGGTCTCGTCCACCGCGATCAGCCCCGCCCGCGCCCCGGCCTCGATGGCCATGTTGCACACCGTCATGCGCCCTTCCATGGACAGGCTGCGGATGGCCTGTCCCGCGAACTCGATGGTGTAGCCGGTGCCGCCGGCGGTGCCGATCCGGGCGATCACCGCCAGCACGATGTCCTTGGCGGTCACGCCCGGCTCCAGGACTCCGTCCACCTGCACCCGCATGTTGCTGGCCTTGCTCTGGATCAGGCACTGGGTGGCGAGCACATGCTCCACCTCGGAGGTGCCGATGCCGAAGGCCAGCGCGCCGAAGGCTCCGTGGGTGGAGGTGTGGGAATCACCGCAGACGATGGTCATGCCCGGCAGGGTCGCCCCCTGCTCCGGGCCGATCACGTGAACGATCCCCTGGCGCACGTCGCCCATGGGGAACTCGGTGATGCCGTACTCGGCGCAGTTGCGGTCCAGGGTCTCCACCTGCAGCCGGGAGACGGGATCGGCGATGCCCTGGTGCCGGTCGGTGGTGGGCACGTTGTGGTCGGCCACCGCCAGGGCCGCCCCGGACCGCCAGGGCTGGCGGCCGGCCAGACGCAGGCCCTCGAACGCCTGGGGCGAGGTCACTTCGTGCACCAGGTGCCGGTCGATGTACAGCAGGGCGGTGCCGTCGGGCTCGCTGTGCACCACGTGGGCGTCCCAGATCTTGTCGTAAAGGGTCTTGCCGGGCATGGGATGGACTCGGGAATCGGATACGGAATCAAACACTCATTATATAAGAAGGCCGACCCGAACACACGGGCCCTCAGGGGCGGGCGTGCAGCCCCCGGTAGGCCACCACCCAGGCCAGGGCGCTGGTCATGGCGGCCGCCAGATAGGTCCAGGTCGGCCCGGCACTGGACCACAGATACCCGCTGGCCATGCTGCCCACCGCGCCGCCGGCCCCGAAGCTCACGCTGCTGTACAGGGCCTGGCCGCGCCCCTGGTGGGGGCCGGTGAAGAACTCGTGTATCAGATGGATGGCCACGGCGTGATAGACCCCGAAGCTGGCTGCGTGCAGGGTCTGAGCGGCCAGGATGGGAGCCAGGTGGGCGGGGTACTCGGCGATCAGGTACCAGCGCACCGTGGTCAGGGCGAGGCTCGCCAGCAGCAGCCGGCGCGGGCCGAACCGGGGCAGCCAGCGGTGCATCACCAGGAACACGCCGATTTCGGCCACCACCCCCAGGGCCCAGAGCTGGCCGATCACGGCCTTGGTATAACCATGGTCCCCCAGATAGATGGTGAAGAAGGTGTAGTACGGGCCGTGGCTGGCCTGCATCAGGAAACACACCGCCAGCAGGGCGGCCACCTCCGGCTGACGCAGCACGTCGCGCAGGGAGGCGTGGCGGGCCCGCCCGGGCGGACCCGCGTCCGCCGGCGCCAGTACGCTGGCGGCGAAGATGCCGACGTAAAGCGCGAGGATGACGGGGGGAAGCAGGGCCGGGCTGCTGGTGTCCAGTGCCCACCCCACGCCGGCCACCGTCAGAATGAATCCGATGGAGCCCCACAGCCGGATCATGCTGTAGCGGTGGGGTTGCGACCCCAGGTGGTTCATGGTGGTGGCCTCGAACTGGGGCAGGGCCGCGTTCCAGAAGAAGCTGAAAGCCGCCATCACCAGCGCCAGCCCCAGCAGTCCGTGGGCCGCGAACACCCCCGCGAAGCTGAGGGCGGCCAGGGCAGTAGCCACCCGGATGATCACCATGCGCCGCCCGGTGTGGTCGGCGATCCAGCCCCAGATGTTGGGGGCGAGGATCTTGGTGGCCATGAGCACCGCCATCAGATTCCCGATGGCCGGTGCCGACAGCCCCCGGTGCTGCAGATACAGGGGCCAGTAGGGCATCAGGGTGCCCAGGCTGGCGAAGTAGAACAGGTAGAACGCCGACAGGCGCCAGTAGGTCGAAGGGGCGCGGCTCACGGCCGGGGGCGAGGGGAACGCCGGGACGCTTCAGCGGCCGGCCGGAATGACCGGCGTGGCACTGGTCACGTCCATGTTCTGGCCCCGGTGGCGCAGCATGTGATCCATGAGCACGATGGCCAGCATGGCCTCGGCGATGGGAGTGGCCCGGATGCCCACACAGGGATCGTGGCGGCCCGTGGTCACCACTTCCACCGGGTTGCCGTCAAGGTCCACCGACCGCCCCGGCAGGCGCAGGCTCGAAGTGGGCTTCAGCGCGATGCTCACCCGGATGTCCTGGCCGGAGGAGATGCCCCCCAGGATGCCGCCGGCGTTGTTGCCGACAAAGCCCTCGGGGGTGATCTCGTCCCGGTGCCCGGTGCCCTTCTGCTCCACGCAGGCGAAACCGGCGCCGATCTCCACGCCCTTGACCGCGTTGATGCTCATCATGGCGTGGGCCACCTCCGCGTCCAGGCGGTCGAACACCGGTTCCCCCAGTCCCGGAGGCACCCCCGTGGCAACCACGTCGACACGGGCCCCGATGGAATTGCCCTCCTTGCGCAGGGCATCCATGAACGCCTCCAGCTCCGGGACCCTGTCCGGGTCGGCGCAGAAGAAGGGATTGGCGTCCACCGCCTCCCAGTCCCGCAGGGCAAGACGGATGGGGCCGAGCTGGGCCAGATAGCCCCGGATGTGCACGCCATAACGGCTGCGCAGGTACTTGCGGGCGATGGCCCCCGCCGCCACCCGCATGGCGGTTTCCCGCGCCGAGGAACGCCCGCCGCCGCGATAATCGCGCAGGCCGTACTTCTGCTGGTAGGTGTAGTCGGCGTGAGCCGGCCGGAAGCGGTCCTTGATCCGGGAGTAGTCCCGGGAGCGTTGATCGGTGTTGTGGATCACCAGGCCGATGGGGGTGCCGGTGGTGTATCCCTCGAACACCCCCGAAAGGATCTGTACCTCGTCGGCCTCGCGGCGCTGGGTGGTATGGCGGCTCTTGCCGGGCTTGCGCCGGTCCAGGTCCCGCTGCAGGTCCGCAGCCTCCAGGGGCAGGCCCGGGGGGCAGCCGTCCACCACGCAGCCGATGGCCGGACCATGGCTCTCGCCGAAGCTGGTCACCGTGAAGAGCTTGCCGATGGTGTTTCCTGACATGGCCGGCATTGTACCCTGTTCGCCGGTCTGCGTCCCGCGGCCCCCTTCCCTCAAGGGCGGCCCGGCGCCGTCGATACCCCCGGTGAGAGCATCGTATTGCCAACCCGCCAGAGGCAGAGCATGAACATGGGGAATGCGCACTACGGACCGCGGATCGGCAGCTACATGGGCAAGCCGATTTTCGAGTCTTTCCGCAACCAGCAGGGGACCTTCGTCTTCGACCGCATCGCCTGGAGCGACGACGAAGGCTATCCGCTGGAGCAGCTGGGCAAGAATGAGGTTCTTTTCCAGCCGGGGCTGATCTACCGTCAGACCCGCTAGCCGGCCCGGGACGCCCGCAAGGCCGGGGCAGACCCGCCGCCGCCGGTTGCGCCCCTGCCCCCGATCGGGGGAAGCCCGCGCGACAGGGCCCGGGCCGGCGGCTCAGATCACCCGGGAGAAGCGGGTGCCGGGCCCGGCCCGCAGGTAGCGGTCGAAGAGCATGCAGATGTTGCGGATCAGCAGCCGGCCCCGGGGCAGGACCTCGATCATCTCGCCGTCGTAGCGCAGCAGACCGTCCTGCTGCATTTCCCGCAGCCCGTCGCGTTCCTCGGCAAAGTAGTCCCGGAAGGAAATGTCGTGAGCCGATTCGATGACGGCCACGTCCAGATGGAAATTGCAGATCAGGGCATTGATCACGTCGCGGCGCAACCGGTCGTCGGCATCCAGCTCCACCCCCCGAAACACCGCCAGCGCCCCATCGTCCAGCCTTGCGTAGTACTCGTCCAGGCCCCGCAGGTTCTGGCTGTAGCTGTCCCCGACCTTGCTGATGGCGGTGACGCCCATGGCCACCAGATCGCAGTCCGCATGGGTCGAGTAGCCCTGGAAGTTGCGGTAAAGGCTCCCGGCACGCTGGGCCTGGGCCAGCTCATCGTCCGGGCGGGCGAAGTGGTCCATGCCGATGTAGACATAGCCGGCCTCGGTCAGCCGCTCGATGGTGAGCTCGAGGATGGCGAGCTTCTCGGCCGCCGAAGGCAGCGCCTGCTCGTCGATCTGGCGCTGGGTCTTGAAACGCTCCGGCAGGTGAGCGTAGTTGAACACCGACAGCCGATCGGGCGACAGCTCCAGCACCTTGTCCAGGGTCACGGCAAAGCTGGCCGGGTTCTGGCGCGGCAGCCCGTACATCAGGTCCATGCTCACGGACCGAAAACCCACCCGCCGGGCCGTCTCCACGGCCGCCGCCGTCTGCTCCTCGGACTGCACCCGGTTGACCGCGCGCTGAACGGCGGGGTCGAAATCCTGCACGCCCACGCTCATGCGGTTGAAACCGAGTTCCCGCAGCAGGGCCACGGTGTCGGCCCCCACTTCCCGGGGATCGATCTCGATGGAGTACTCACCCCGGTCGTCGTCGCGGAACGTGAAATGCGACTGCAGCGCGTCCATCAGAACCCGCATTTCGTCGTGGCTGATGAACGTCGGGGTTCCCCCGCCCCAGTGCAGCTGGTCCACCGTCCGATGGGCGTCGAACAGGGCCGCCTGCAGCCCGATCTCCCGCAGCACCCGGTCCAGATAGGGACCGGCCCGCCGTCGATTGCGGGTGATGACCTTGTTGCACGCGCAGTAGAAGCAGACTGTGTCGCAGAACGGCAGGTGCACGTACAGGGACAGGGGCCGCGGCGGATCGGCTTCGTTGCTCAGGGCCGCCTGGCGCCGGTATTCGCGCTCGCCGAAGCCGTCATGAAACTGCACCGCCGTGGGGTAGGACGTGTAGCGCGGCCCGCTGGTGTCGTATCGGCGGATCAGCTGCGGATCGAAAATCAGACTCTGATCCATGGGGGGAACTCGCAGTCGACCATGGCGCGATGCTACGCGCGGGCGCCGCCGCCCCGGAATGACTCAGATCAAGTTGCGGGAGGATTCATCCGCCTGTCGGGCCCACCGCGCCCGGGGCCCGGCTTCGGGCCCGCAACCCGGCTGGCGCGGGATCCCGGGACAGATTCTAGTCCGCGTCCAGTCCCTGGCGGTGGGTGGTGTTGATCCGGCGCAGCAGAGACTTGAAGGGGAGCAGGGTATCGCTCTGGTGCTCCACCAGCGCCATGAACGGCAGATCCTCGTCCCGGAACTCGTAGCTGCCCTCTTCCATGGACTTCCACAGGCTCCGCACCTGGGTTTCCAACTCGTCGAGGAGCCCCAGGGCCTCGCCCATGGAGTCCATGTCATCCTCGGCCCCATAGCGCAATTGCTCGACCTCGAACAGGGTCTGGCGCACCAGCTCCGCGTATTCCTCTGCGGTCTTGGGTCGTTTGCTCATGATAACCGGTACTCCTTCAGCGGCCGGACGATTTCAGGCGGCCGAGCCGAACAGCTCCCGGTGGTCGGCCAGCTGCCCGGCGGTGAGCAGGAATACCCCCTCGCCGCCGCGCTGGAATTCCAGCCACAGGAACGGGGCCTCGGGGAAACGCTCCACGAGGGCCGGCGCGCTGGCACCCACCTCGACCACCAGAATGCCATCGGGATTCAGGTGGTCGCCGGCCTCGCGCAGGATCCGCAGCACGCTGTCCAGACCCGTGATGCCGGCCTCCAGCCCCAGGGGCGGCTCCCAGCGGTACTCGGCCGGCAGGACCGCCATCTCCGTGCTCGAGACATAGGGCGGGTTGCTGACGATGATGTCGTAGCGCCGCCCCTGCAGGGCCTGGAACAGGTCGGATTGCTCCAGATGGACCCGCCCGCCCAACTGATGGCGCTCGATATTGCGCCGGGCGACGTCCAGGGCGTCAGCCGAGACATCGGCGGCATCCACCTCTGCCGCGGGCAAGGCATAGGCGCAGGCCACTGCGATACATCCGCTGCCGGTGCACAGATCCAGGATCCGGTGCACCTGCCGGCCCTCGATCCACGGCTCGAATCCGCCTTCGATGAGCTCGGCAATGGGCGAACGGGGCACCAGCACCCGCTCGTCCACGAAAAACGGCAGCCCCGCAAACCAGGCCTCATGGGTCAGATAGGGGGCCGGCAGGCGCTCCTCCAGCCGGCGCAGCAGCAGCGCCAGCACCTCCCGGCGCTCCCGGGGCGTGAGCACGGCGTCCAGGTAGGCGTCGGGCAGCCCGGGCGGCAGATGCAGGGCATGCAGCACCAGCCACGCCGCCTCGTCCACGGCGTTGTCCGTGCCGTGTCCGAAGGACAGGCCGGCCTCGATGAAGCGGCTCGCGCCCCAACGGATGTAGTCCCGCACGCGGGTCAGGGCCTGCAGGGTCTCTTCAGTCTGGTCCATGGCTGCCTTTCGGGTCGGGTGCTCCCGGCTATGATAGTGCATGGCCCGGTCCCGGAATAATCGCAAACCGGTCCCGGGATCCCCGGCGCCCATGAATCCCACGGGGCGATATGGAATAATGCCTGCCCATGCCACCCCCTGCCCAATGCCGCCCTTCCGATGAGTCGTGACACGGGACCCGCCCGCGCGGGCGACTATCTGCGCGCACTGCCTCTGTATCCCCTGCCCCATCATCTGCTGTCCCGGCTGATGCTGGGCTTCACGCGGATACGTCAGCCCTGGGTGAAGAATGCCTTCACCCGCTGGTTCGCGGCCCGCTACGGCGTCGATATGGAGCAGGCCCTGGAACCCGACCTCACCGCCTACCCGGACTTCAACAGCTTCTTCACCCGGGCCCTGCGGGCGGATGCCCGGCCCGCGCCTGCGGATCCGGAGGCGGTGTGCAGCCCGGTGGACGGCACGGTCAGCCAGCTGGGCACGGTTCACGCCGGGCGCATCTTTCAGGCCAAGGGCCAGGCGTTCACCGTCCAGGAACTGCTGGGGGGTGACCCGGCGCGGGCGGCCCCCTTTACCGAGGGTGCCTTCGCCACCTTGTATCTGTCGCCCAGGGACTACCACCGGGTCCACATGCCGGTGCCGGGACGGCTGCGGGAAACGGTGCACGTGCCGGGCCGGCTGTTCAGCGTGGCCCCGCACACCACCCGGACCATTCCCCGGCTGTTCGCACGCAACGAGCGTCTGGCGGCCTTTTTCGACACGCCGGCAGGCCCGGTAGCGGTGGTCCTGGTGGGGGCGATCTTCGTCGCCTGCATCGAGACCGTGTGGTCCGGGGTGGTCACGCCCCCGCGGGCCCGACGCGTCACGGTCCGGGACTTCCGGGGCGACGCCCGGGCCCCCGAGCTGGAACGGTGCCAGGAGCTGGGGCGGTTCAACATGGGCTCCACGGTCATCGTGCTTTTCGGCCCCGGGCGGGTGAGCTGGAATCCGGAGCTGGCCGCGGGCTCCGGCGTGCGGGTGGGCCAGCCGATCGCAGCCCCGCAGGCAGGCGCCCGCCCATGAACCGCGCCGTCATCTCTGCTATCCTTGGGCGCCCTTGACGGCCCTGCGGCCGCTCCACACCCGATCTGCGACAACCCCGGAAACCGGTATATGCATCCCATGTTGAACATCGCGGTGCGCGCGGCGCGAAGCGCCGGCGACCTCATCGTGCGCCAGCTGGACCGGGTCGATCAGCTCAAGGTGGACACCAAGGACCGCAATGACTTCGTCACCGACGTGGACCGGCGGGCCGAGGAAACCATCATCCGCACACTGCGCAAGGCCTACCCGGACCATGCCATCCTGGCCGAGGAAGGCGGCGCCCGGGAAGGCGACGAATTCCGCTGGATCATCGATCCCCTGGATGGAACCACGAACTTCCTGCACGGGTTCCCCCAGTTTGCCGTCTCCATCGCCCTGCAGCACAGGGGCCGGCTGGAACAGGCTGTCGTCTACGATCCCCTGCGCCAGGAGTTGTTCACCGCAACCCGCGGCGGCGGCGCTCTGCTCAACAACCGCCGCATCCGGGTGACCCGCCTGCCGGGGCTGGACGGCGCCCTGCTGGGCACCGGTTTTCCGTTCAAGATGCACCACCACCTGGATGCCTACCTGGGCATGTTCCGGAACCTGTTCCTGGACACCGCCGGCATCCGCCGGGCGGGCGCCGCCTCCCTGGATCTGGCCTACGTCGCCGCCGGCCGCCTGGATGGGTTCTGGGAAGTCGGCCTGCAGCCCTGGGACATGGCGGCCGGGGTGCTGCTCATCCAGGAGGCCGGGGGCATCGTCGGGGATTTCAGCGGCGGGCACGACTTTCTCGACACCGGCAACGTGGTGGCCGGCAGTCCCAAAGTGTTCGCGGCCATCGTCAACGCCATCCGCCCCCACCTGTCCGCCCAACTGCCGCGCTGAGGCCCTCAAGTTTCCCGCACCGGGACCGACACCGGGAGTAGATGCGGCAACCGAGCCGCCCCTGCCTTGCGGAGAACAGCCATGAAAGGTCCGGCGCTGCGCCCGCGCCCTGACATCCCCCGAGCAGACCGTCAGGCCCTGGAACTCACCATGCGCGATACCCTGGGGGGGTTGGAGGAGCTGGCCACCCTGAGCGCCTGGGAGTTTGCCCCCGGCTGCATGGAGATACTGGCCATCGAGCCGCCAGGCCCTGCCGACGCCCCGCACCGCCGGCCGCCACCGGCGGCCGAAGTGGTTCCCCTGCGACGTTCCCCGCCCGCTCACAAAGCGTCAAATTCCTGACAATCTCCCGGCCATTTTACGCCGCCATTATTTATGGTATTACTCCCTACAGAGTAATCCCGGCGGAGTACAGCCATGAAGCAATATCTGCTCGCTTTGACAGTGCCCCCTCTGGCCGCGTGCCGTTACGGCTGCGCCGGCTGCTGCGCGGCACCGATCAGCGTGTTCTGGATCACGGGGATCGTCGGGATCGTCTACGGGGCGTTCTGGGGAGGGCCGCTGGGGCTGGAGGGCGTGAGCTGGAGCACGGTCCTGCTGGGGATCGCGCTGTGGGCCATCGCAACCGTGTGGACTGTCCTGGTCATGCGCGGCGCCCGAGCCGACAAATGCCAGCGTCCCAGCAGCAGCCTGTGCCGGCGCATCCTGCCGGACCTGGACGAATCCGACCCCATGGACGAAGTGCGCAAAGTGCGCTGAGGCAGGTATCGCGCCGCGGGGACGGGCTCCCGGGTTCTACGGCCCCCCCAGTCGACTCAAGACCGACTCAAGACCGACTCAGGGATTGCCTCCGGCCTCGGCCCCCTCTTTTCGGGGCTTCATCAGGTCCGCCTTACTCACCCCCAGGCTCAGGGCGATGGCGCTGGCCACGTAGATGGACGAGTACGTTCCCACCACGATGCCGATGATCAGGGCCAGGGAGAATCCGTGGATCACCGGGCCGCCCAGGAAGAACATGGCCAGCACCACCAGCAGGGTGGCCAGCGAGGTCATGATGGTGCGCGACAGGGTCTCGTTGATCGAGGCGTTCATGATCTGCTCGGCGCTCTGTTTGCGCTTCTTGCGGAAGTTCTCCCGGATCCGGTCGAACACCACCACGGTGTCGTTCAGCGAATAGCCGATCACCGCGAGCACCGCCGCGAGCACGGTCAGGTCGAACTGTATTCCGAACAGCGAGAACACCCCGATGGTAATCAGGCTGTCGTGCACCAGGGCGGCCACCGAGCCCACTGACAGGCGCCACTCGAAGCGCACCGTCACGTAGATGAGAATGCCGATCAGGGTGTAGAGCATGGCCAGGCCGCCCTTCTCGGCCAGCTCGCTGCCCACCTGGGGACCGACGAACTCCACCCGCTGCATCTTCACGGCGCTGTTGGACTGGCGCAGCGTGTCCAGCACCCGATTGCTCAGCTGGGCGCTGGTCTCGCCCGGCCGCGGGGCGATACGGATCATGACGTCGCTGGCCTTGCCGATATGCTGGGCCTGGGCGCCGGGAAATTTCGCCTTCAGCGCCCCGCGCACGTCCGAGAGATTGGCCGGCTGGGGGTACTGGACCTCGATGACGGTGCCGCCCGTGAAGTCGATGCCGAAGTTCAGGCCGCGCACCACCAGGGAACCCACCGCCGTGAGCACCAGCAACCCCGACAGGGACATGGCAAGCCAGCGCTTGCCCATGAAGTTCAGGGTGGTGGTCTTTCTGAAAAACTCCATCGTCGTCTCCCGAACGCGCTCAGATGGCCAGCTTGACCCGGCGGCGGCCGCCGTAGATCAGGTTCACTATCGCTCTCGTGCCCATGATGGCGGTGAACATGGAGGTGATGATGCCGATCGACAGGGTGACGGCGAAGCCTTTCACCGGCCCGGTGCCGAAGCTGAACAGCACCAGGGCGGCGATCAGGGTGGTGATATTGGCGTCGGCGATGGTCCCGAAGGCCTTCTCGTAGCCGGCGTGGATGCTGGCCTGGGGGCTGTTGCCGTTGCGCAGCTCCTCACGTATTCGTTCGTAGATCAGCACGTTGGCATCCACGGCCATGCCGACGGTCAATACGATGCCGGCAATGCCCGGCAGCGTGAGGGTCGCCTGGAGCATGGAGAGGATGGCCACGATGAGCACCAGATTGAACCCCAGCGCCAGATCCGCCAGCAGTCCGAACACCTTGTAGTAGACCGCCATGAACGCGACCACCACCAGGAAGCCCACCACCACCGACTCGAAGCCCTGGGCAATGTTGGTCTTGCCCAGGCTGGGGCCGACGGTGCGTTCCTCGATGATATCCACGGGGGCCGCCAGGGCGCCGGCGCGCAGCAGCAGGGCCAGGTTGCGGGCCTCCTGGGGCGAGTCCAGGCCCGTGATCTGAAAGCGCTTGCCCAGCTCCTCGCGGATTCGCGCCACGTTGATCACCTTCTCGCTCTTCTTGCGCTGGCGGACCGTCTTGCCGTTGACGGTCTTGGTTTCCACCTTGCTCTCGATGTACACCACCGCCATCAGGCTGCCGACCCGGTTGCGGGTGGCCTCCTGCATCAGATGGCCCCCTTTTCCGTCCAGGGTGATGAACACCGCCGGTCCGCCGGTCTGCTGATCGAAGCCCGAAGAGGCGTCGGTGATGTAGTCGCCGGTGAGAATGACCTGACGCTTGAGAAGGATGGGGTTGCCGTTGCGCTCCTGGTACAGCTTGTCCCCCGCCGGCACGTGGCCGGTGGAGGCGGCTTCCCCGGCGTTGTGATCCTCGTCAACGAAGTGAAACGCCAGGGTGGCGGTAGCGCCCAGTATCTCCTTGGCCCGCGCAGTGTCCTGGACGCCGGGCAGCTCCACCACGATGCGCTTGTCGCCCTGCTGCTGGATGACGGGCTCGGCCACCCCCAGCTCGTTCACCCGGTTGCGCAGGGTGGTGATATTCTGCTGCAGGGCGAATTTCTCGATCTTCTGCTGAGCCTTCTGGGTGAGGGTGGCCATCAGCTCCGGGCCGGCGGGGGAGTCCTTGTCCTCCAGCTTGAGGTCGTCGTACTCGTTGGTGGCCTCCAGGGCCGAGCGGGCCTTGGTGCGCGCCTCGGCGGTGCGGAACCGCATCACCAGATCCCGGGCACCCGCCTCCACCGCGCTGTAGTGGATGCGCTTCTTGCGAAGCATGGTGCGTATCTCGCCCACGTAACGCTCGTAGTGCTGCTTAATCGCCGCCTTCATGTCCACCTCCATCAGAAAGTGGACGCCGCCGCGAAGATCCAGCCCCAGGTACATGGGCAGGGCGTTGATATCGCGCAGCCACTGGGGGGTCGCAGGCGCCAGATTCAGCGCCACCACGTACTTGTCACCCAGCGCACTGGTAAGCCGATCGGCGGCCGAGAGCTGCTCGTCCGTGCCCAGAAAGCGCACCAGCAGCTGGTCCTTGGACAGCTGCATTGACTTGTAGGGCAGGTTGTCCTTCTTGAGGGTGCTGGCGACCTGGTCGCGCAACGCGGTGTTGACCGGCGCTCCGTGCCGGGCGGAGATCTGCACGGCCGGATCCTCCCCATACAGGTTCGGGAGGGCATAGAGAATGGCCACCACTGCCACCATGACGAGCAGCAGATACTTCCACAGCGGATACTGGTTGATCATCGCGATGCGATACCTTGGAGCAGGGTCCGGCTGAGCGGTTTCTTATGAACTCTTTATTGTTCCCTTGGGCATCAGGGAGGCGACCGCCTGGCGCTGGATCTTCAGCTCCACCCCGTCGCCCACCTGCAGCGTGATGAAGTTGTCGCCCACCTCGGTGATACGCCCGAGCAGCCCCCCGTTGGTCACCACCTCGTCGCCCTTGGCCAGCGCCTCCACCATCTTCTTGTGCTCCTTGGCCCGCTTGGTCTGGGGACGGATCAGCAGAAAATAGAAGATGATGAACAGTACGATCAGCGGCAGGAAGCTCACCAGCGCATTGGGCTCAGTCGCCGCGCCGCCCGCCTGGGCCCACGCATCGGAGATGAAAAAACTCATCGTTTACCCTTTCGGTTCAAGTGGCTGCATGCGGTTCCCGGGTGCCGACGGGCGCCGGCCCCGGACAATAAGCGCCTATTATGGCATATCCCCCCTGCCCGGGTCGCCTCCGGCATAAAAGCGCTCGACCCAGTCCCCCAGCCGCCCGGCCTCGACGGCTTCGCGCAGCCCCGCCATGAGCTGCTGGTAGAAGTGCAGGTTGTGCACCGTGTTGAGGTGGGCCCCGAGCATTTCCCGGCACCTGTCCAGATGGTGAAGATACGCACGGCTGTAGTGCCGGCACGTGTAGCAGCCGCAGGCCGGATCCAAGGCTCCCGTATCGGCGCGATAGCGGCTGTTACGGATGTTGATCACGCCGGAGCGCACGAACAGGTGGCCGTTGCGGGCATTTCGCGTGGGCATGACGCAGTCGAACATGTCCACACCGCGCCGCACGGCCTCCACAATGTCCTGAGGACGGCCCACGCCCATCAGGTAGCGGGGATGGTGCACAGGCATCTCGGGCATGATGGCGTCGAGGATACCCTGACGCTCCTCGGCCCCCTCCCCCACGGACAGGCCGCCGATGGCATAGCCGTCGAACCCGATGTCGGTCAGGCCCGAGAGGGACTCGACCCGCAGATGGGGGTACATGCCCCCCTGGACGATGCCGAACAGGGCCGCCGGATTGTCCCCATGAGCCTGGCGGCTGCGCCCGGCCCAGCGCAGGGACAGCTCCATGGAGGCCCGGGCCTGCCCCTCGGAGGCCGGGTACGGAGTGCACTCATCGAAGACCATGACCACGTCGGCCCCCAGGGACCGCTGCACGGCCATGGACTCCTCCGGCCCGAGAAACACCCGGTCGCCGTTGATCGGGGAGCGGAACTGGACGCCGCGCTCGCTGATGCGGCGCATGTCGCCCAGGCTGTAGACCTGAAACCCTCCCGAATCGGTCAGGATCGGGCCGTCCCAGTGCATGAACCGGTGCAGACTGCCATGGGCCTCGATCACCGCGGTGCCCGGGCGCAGCATCAGATGAAAGGTGTTGCCCAGAACGATCTGGGCGCCGCCGGCGCGCACCGCCTCCGGAGTCATGGTCTTGACCGTCCCGTAGGTCCCGACGGGCATGAAGGCAGGCGTGTCGACGGTGCCGCGCGCGAAGCTCAGGCGCCCCCGCCGAGCCGCGCCGTCGGTGGCCATGATCTCGAACTTCACGCCAGGGACTCCGCGGCGCCCGCGCCCACAAACATCGCGTCACCATAGGAGAAGAAGCGGTAGCCCGCCTGGACGGCGTGGCGGTAGGCGCCCATCACCGGCCCGTAGCCGCCGAAGGCGCATACCAGCATGAGCAGCGTGGACTCGGGAAGATGAAAATTGGTGATGAGGGCATCGACGCTGCGGAAGCGGTAACCCGGGGTGATGAAAAGATCCGTCTCGCCCTGGAAGGGAGCCAGCCGCCCGCCGGCGGAAGCGGCCTCCAGGCTTCGCACCACCGTCGTGCCTACGGCGACCACACGCCCGCCCCGCTCACGGGCCGCATGCACCCGCTCGCAGACCTCGTCGCTCACCTGCACCTGCTCGGCGTGCATGCGGTGGTCGCGCAGGTCATCGGCCCGCACCGGCTGAAAGGTGCCCGCGCCCACATGGAGCGTCACGAACGCCCGGTCCACTCCCCGCCGGGCCAGCTCGTCCAACAGGGCCCGGTCGAAATGGAGCCCGGCGGTGGGGGCCGCCACCGCGCCGTCGGCGCGTCCGAACACCGTCTGGTAGCGCTCCCGGTCCCGGGCGTCGTCCGGGCGCCTGATATACGGCGGCAGGGGCATATGCCCGTGGCGCTCCAGCAGCGGCGCCAGGGGCTGGCCGTCCTCCGTGCACAGCCGGAACAGATCCCCCTCGCGCCCCTCCACGATCACGTCGAATGCCTCGCCCAGGCGCAGGCGCGCCCCCGCCCCCGGGGTCTTGCTGGCCCGCACGTGAGCCAGCATGCGCTCGGCACCGAGCAGGCGCTCCATGAGCACTTCCACCCGTCCACCGGTGTCCTTGCGGCCGAACAACCGGGCCGGGACGACCCGGGTGTCGTTGAGCACCAGCAGGTCCGCCGGGCGCAGCAGCCGGGTCAGGTCCCGGATCCCCCGGTCGACCACAGCGCCGCTCCGGGGGTCCAGGCACAGCAGGCGCGCCGCCGTGCGCTCGGGCAGCGGGTGCTGAGCCACCCGTTCGGGGGGCAGATGGTAGTGAAAATCGCTGCGCCGCATGGCGCGCGATATTACCACAGGGGCGGCGCACCACTGCGGCGCACGGCTTGCCCCGCCGGCCCCATCCCTTATACTACCGGGCCTGAAGCCGGGATGGCGGAACTGGTAGACGCGCCGGACTCAAAATCCGGTTCTGGCGACAGAGTGCGAGTTCGAGTCTCGCTCCCGGCACCACCCGACGCCGCCGCGGGCCGGGCGGCACGCCGCCGGCGTCCCGCCGGCCTGCAACCTGGCACGGAACATGCCTCGGTTTCCGACAGGGTTCCCGCGCGACGAGCCACCGGGCGCGGACGCGCCGCCCACTGCCGGTACACACCCGTCCATCACTGACCCATCGGGGCGACTATGGCTGGAACACGCTTCTCCCTGGAAGTACAACCGCGGATTCCCAAGCGGCTGGGCCGGCTCCAGGAGCTGGCCAACGACCTGCTCTACGGCTGGGACCGGCAGGTCCGCGGGCTGTTCTTTCGCCTGGATCGGGAGCTGTGGGAGGCCTGCGGCCACAACCCCAAGGTGTTTCTGCGCCGTATCGCCCAGGAGCGCCTGGAGGAGGCCGCCAGGGACCGGGTGTTCATGGAGGACTACAACCGCCTGCTCACCACCTACGACACCTACCATGAGGAGCAGATCCGCTCGGGCATCGAGGAGCACCTGGATCCGGAGCAGGACCTGGTGGCCTACTTCTGCGCCGAGTTCGGCTTCCACGAGAGCCTGCCCATCTACTCCGGCGGTCTGGGCATTCTGGCCGGCGACCACTGCAAGGCCGCCAGCGACCTGGGGATCCCCTTCGTGGCGGTGGGTATGCTGTACCGGCAGGGTTATTTCACCCAGACCATCGACGCCCAGGGCAACCAGATCGCCCACTACATGCCCACCGATTTCGACGACCTGCCCATTGCGCCGGCCACGGACCGCACCGGACGGGAACTGCGGGTGGCCGTGGAGCTGCCCGGAAGGGCGGTGCAGCTCAGGGTCTGGCAGGCCAAGGCGGGGCATATCACTCTGTACCTGCTGGACAGCGACCTGCCCGACAACCAGGAAGCGGACCGGGCCATCACCTATCAGCTCTACGGCGGCGATCTCAATACCCGCATACAGCAGGAGATCGTGCTCGGCATCGGCGGCGTGCGGGCCCTGCGGGCCCTGGGCCTGGCCCCGACGGTCTGGCATATCAACGAAGGCCACGCCGCCTTCCAGGTGCTGGAGCGCTGCCGCGAGCAGGTCGTCGAGGCGGGCCTCGACTTCGGCGCCGCTCTGGAGCTGGTCGCCGCGGGCACGGTCTTCACCACCCACACGCCGGTGGCCGCCGGACACGATGTGTTCGATCACAGCCTGATCGGCAGCTACTTCGCCGACTTCGTGGACACGCTGGGGATTTCCATGGACCGGTTCCTGCATCTGGGCTCCAACCCGGCCAACCCGGGCACTTTCAACCAGACCGCCCTGGCGCTTCGCGGCTCGCGCTTCCACAACGGGGTGAGCCGCATTCACGGCACCGTCGCCTCACGCATGGAAGGTTATGTCTGGTCACAGATCCCCCCCGAGGACAATCCGATCGGCCACGTGACCAACGGCGTGCACGTGCCCACTTTCCTCGCCCGGGAATGGGTGAACTCCTACGACATGCGTTTCGGGCGCGAATGGCGCAACGAGCTGCTGAGCGAGAGCTACTGGGAGCGGATCGAGGAGATTCCCGACCACAGCTACTGGAGCCTGCGCCAGTCCCTGAAGGCGGAACTGCTGGAGGACGCCCGCCGGCGGGCAGTCCTGCAGCACCGGCGCAACGGGTGCAGCGAAGGGCTCATCGCGCGGCTCACCGCCCGCCTCACGCCCCATGAGACGGACGTGCTGACCGTCGGCTTCGCCCGGCGCTTCGCCACCTACAAGCGCGCGACGCTGCTGTTCTCCGATCCCGCCCGCCTGGCGCGGCTGCTGAATGACCCCCAGCGGCCAGTGTTGCTGATATTCGCGGGCAAGGCCCACCCCAACGACCTGCCCGGCCAGCATCTGATCCAGGTCATTCACGAGTTCTCCCTGCGTCCCGAGTTCCAGGGCAAGATCGTCCTGCTGGAAGGCTACGACATGTCCCTGGCACGCAAGCTGGTCACGGGTGTCGACGTCTGGCTGAACAATCCCGAATACCCCCTGGAGGCAAGCGGAACTTCCGGGGAGAAGGCCGCCATCAACGGCGTGGTGAACCTCAGCGTGCTCGACGGCTGGTGGGGCGAGGGCTACAACGGCGACAACGGCTGGGCCATCACCCCCCACGGACCGCAATATGAATCGGCATACCGCAACCAGCAGGAGGCCAACGAGCTGCTCGATCTGCTGGAGAGTCAGGTGATACCGCTGTACTACGAGCGCAACGGCCACGGCTTCTCCGAGGGCTGGGTGCGCCTGTCCAAGGCATCCATGAAATCCATTCTCCCCCAGTTCAACGCCCAGCGGATGGTCATGGACTATATCCGCGGCTACTACGGACCTGGCAACCGCCAGGCCCGGACGCTGGCGCACAACGACTACGCCGGTGCCCGGGCCCTGGCGGCGTGGAAGGAGAAGATCCGCGCGGGCTGGCCGGGCGTGCGTCTGCGCCAGGCGAACGAGGCACCGGCCAAGATCGAGGCGGGCAAGGTGCTGGAGATCGTCCTGGCAGCCGAGCTCAACGGCCTGTCAGCCGAGGACGTGGTCGTCGAATGCCTGGTGGGCAGTCAGGATGAGCGCGGGGGGTTCGTCCAGCAGGCCTGCTACAAGTTCAATGCCACGAAGACCAACCGGCAGGGGGAGATGCTCTTCGAGCTGGAGCTGGCTCCTCCGCTTCCCGGCCTGCAGTATTACGTCCTGCGGATGTATCCGTGGCACCCCCTGCTCAGCCACCCCCTGGAGCTGGGGTTCATGGTCTGGGTCTGAGACCGGCCATTCACCGGGGGGGCGCCGATTCACGGCCATAGAGCCTTACCAGATGCGCCAGGCGCGGCGCCGCATCTTCGGGCACCTGATCCCAGGTAAAGCGCCACACCCAGTTATCCTCAGTCTGACCCGGAACGTTCATGCGGTCGGCACTGCCCAGACCCATGATGTCCTGCATGGGCACCACGGCAAGACGGGCCACCGAGGCCATGGCGGCCCGGATCAGGGGCCACGGCATGCCCGCCTGCGGGTCCAGGCCCAGGTAGTCGCGGACATGGGCCCGCGCCTGCTCGTCGATCCTGTCGAACCACCCCACGGTGGTGTCGTTGTCATGGGTACCCGTGTACGCCACCCCCAGGGCCTCATGGTTGTGTGGCAGATAGGGATTGCCCGGCCCGCCGTCGAAGGCGAACTGCAGCACCTTCATCCCGGGCAGGGCGAAGCGCCGGCGAAGCGACTCCACTTCCGGCGTGATGTAGCCAAGGTCCTCGGCCACCAGCGGCAGCTGGTGGAATTCGTGGTACAGGCGCTCGAACAGGGCCTCTCCCGGCGCTTCGACCCAGCGGCCGTCCACCGCGGTTTCCGCCTCCGCCGGAATTTCCCAGTAGGCCTGGAATCCCCGGAAGTGATCCACCCGCACCAGGTCGAACAGCTCCAGCTGGCTGCCCATACGCTGGACCCACCAGCCGAAGTGGTCGGCCTGCAGCGCGTCCCACCGGTAGTGGGGATTGCCCCAGCGCTGGCCGGTCTCGGAGAAGTAGTCGGGCGGCACGCCGGCCACCACCTGCTGGGAACCGGTTTCGTCCAGTGCGAAGAACTCCCGATGGGCCCACACCTCGGCGCTGTCATGGGCCACGAAGATGGGCATATCCCCGAACAGCAACACGCCCCGTTCGTTGGCGTATGCGCGCAGCGCGTGCCACTGCCGGTAGAATACGAACTGCTGAAAGCGTATCTGTTCCAGCGCCCCTGCCAGACGTCGCCGGGCCTCGTTCAGGGCCGACAGGTGCCTGTCCCTCAGAGGCGCCGGCCAGTCGAGCCAGGCACGTCCCTGATGCTCGTCGCGCAGCGCCTGATACAACGCGTAGTCCTCCAGCCAGTCATGCCGCTGGACGAAGGCGTCGTATTCCGCCTGCTGCTCCCCGGTGGCGCGGCGCCGGAATCCGTTGTAGGCCGCCTCCAGGTGCACCTGCCTGGCTTCCTGCGGGTCGCCTTCACTGTCGCCCGGGAACTCCAGCCAGCCCCACCGGGCCAGAAGATCCAGGCTGATCAACCGCGGACTGCCTGCGTGCACCGACAGGCACTGGTAGGGGGAACGGTCGGCGTGGGTGGGACCCAGCGGCAGCATCTGCCATACCGAACAGCCGCAGTCCTGCAGGAAGTCCACGAACCGGTAGGCCTCTGGCCCCAGGTCTCCCTGTCCGCCGGGCCCTGGAAGCGACGTGGGATGCAGCAACAGGCCGGCACGACGGCGGATGAATGCGCCGGCCGGCTTTCCCCGTCTATCCTTGCTCACTTCATCAATCTCCTGTTAGCCACCTGCCGAACCGGGGCGGTCAGTCGTCGGCTTGTCCGGCACCGCCGGCGCTGCATCTCGCGGCCCGCATGCCGGGGCCGCCGCACAACATGCATTCATGGGGACGCCCTCGCGCCCCGCGGGACTGTCAGCCCTGGGACTGCCCGTGGCGCATCACGCCGCCGCGTTCCGGCCGCCCCGTCCCGTGACTGAAGGCGTGGGACAGATATTCCGGCGGCTCCTGGCCCAGAAGCTGGTACAGGTTTGCAAGATGCATGCGGAAAAGGCGGTCGAAGTCGGTGACCGTGTCGGCGGGATTGTAATCGCCGAACCACCAGAACCAGTCCGAGCCCTCGCACACCGCGAGCTGATGCCGTGCAAGGTCGAGCCGCCCGGCATCCACGTCCCTGGCTCCGGCGAATGCGTCGAAGGCCAGCTTCGCCTCGCGCAGCATGTCCCAGCCGCGATTCTTGTCCCGGTCGCCGATCCAGGTGGAAAAGGTGCCGTAGACCCAGCTTCCCGCAACCAGCCTGTCCAGTCGCCCGGGAGTGGGATCGCCCGCCAGACAGTCCGAAAAGGTGGTGAGCTGCAGCCGTGGATGGGCAGCGAGCCTTTCATAGAGGCCACTGAGAAAATGATACCCGTTGTCGGGGTAGTACTCCCAGGCGTTTTCGCCGTCCAGAATGACGGGGACCACCGCGTCCGTCGTGACCTCGGCGATGTTCTCCAAGTGGTGCACCAGGTTGGCCACGGCATCGTCGCCATGCCAGTCCGAATAGGTGAAACCGATCAGATCGGACAGGCCGTCGTCGCGGAAGAAGCATGCC
>DATFLG010000269.1:0-8282 GCA_035267985.1 Gammaproteobacteria bacterium
CTCTGGCATGCCGCCATCAACGGCCGGGGGGATTATCTCAGCGCAGGGAACCCCAATGCCCTGGTCACCGCCTTCAAGTCCGTGCTGAGCCAGATCTCGTCACGCACCTCGTCCTTCTCGTCGGCCGCCCTCAGCTCCGGCTCGCTGACCACCAATACGGAGCTGTACACCGCCGAGTTCGATCCCGGTGACTGGAGCGGCCATCTGAAGGCCACGAAGATAATGCCGGACGGGACCCTGGGCAGCGTGAGCTGGGACGCGGCGTGCCTGCTCACCGGAACCACCCTGGCCGGAGGCACATGTACCGCCACGGCGCAGGACCCCAGCACGGGACGGTCGATCATCACCGTCGATTCCGGCACCGGCATCCCCTTTCGCTGGAATGACCTGAACAGCTCCCAGCAGGCCGACCTCAACAAGGATCCGGTCACTGGCAACAGCGACGGCAAGGGCTCCGCCCGGCTGGACTACCTGCGGGGCGCCCGCGACAACGAACAAAGCAACAGCGGGAACTTCCGGGACCGCACGGATGTGCTGGGCGACATTATTCATTCCAGCCCGGTATACGTAGGTGCGCCGGATCGCTACTACTCGAACCTGCCGGAGGGCAGCAGCTACGACAGCTTCAAGACTTCCAACGCCAGCCGCATCCCGGTGGTCTACGCCGGCGGCAATGACGGCATGCTCCATGCTTTCAGCGCCACCACCGGAAAAGAGCTTCTGGGCTTCGTGCCTTCGGTGCTGATGAGCGGCCTCAACCAGCTCACCTCGCCGCAGTATGCTCACCGCTATTATGTGGACGGCACGCCGACGGAGGCGGATGCCTACTACAACAGTGCCTGGCATACGGTACTGGTGGGCGGCCTGGGCGGCGGCGGCCGTGAGATCTACGCCCTGGACATCACCCATCCGGGCAATTTCTCAGAGTCAAACGCGTCGAATATCGTCAAGTGGGAATTCACCGCCGCCAGCCATCCCGACCTGGGGTACACCTTCAGCCGGCCCCAGGTAGTGCGCCTGTCCACCGGTGACTGGGTGGCCATCTTCGGCAATGGCTACAACGGAGCCGACACCAGCGGCAGCGCCCACCTGTACGTGGTCAAGCTCTCGGACGGGACGCTCATCAAGCGCATCGACACCCCGGCCCAGACCGACCCGCTGGTCACCAACGGCACCCTGTCCACGAACCGGCCCGACGGTCTGGCCACGGTGGAGCCGGTGGATACCAACGGTGACCAGGTCACCGACTACGTTTACGCCGGCGACCTGTATGGCAACCTGTGGAAGTTCGACCTGACCAGCAGCAACACCAATCAATGGGGCGTGTCCTACAACGCGCCTCTTTTCACGGCAAAGGATGCCAATGGCAATCCCCAGCCCATCACCACGAAGCCTACGGTTGGACGAAACCCGGCCCGACCCGGCTATATCGTGTACTTCGGCACCGGAAAGTACCTGGAGACATCGGATGCCGCGCCGAACACCAACACGGTCCAGAGCGTATACGGCATCTGGGACAAGGATGGCAGCAAGCTGC
Source organism: Gammaproteobacteria bacterium (assembly GCA_035267985.1). Classification (GTDB taxonomy): domain Bacteria; phylum Pseudomonadota; class Gammaproteobacteria; order DATFLG01; family DATFLG01; genus DATFLG01. The sequence goes on from DATFLG010000269.1 coordinate 1,538, forward strand.
AGCCCATCACCCGGTCGGCGCTGCAGCAGCAGCAGATCAGCAATGAGGTCAACCAGTTCGGCCAGCAGATCCGTCTCGCCACCCAGAACACCATCGACTGGAGTACCCAGATGGGTTGGTACATGGATCTGGACCCCGTGGGAGTGGCGCCCCAGGGCGAGATGGTGGTCAGCGATCCGTTGCTGCGCAACGGCAAGCTGATCTACACCACCATCATCCCCAACGGCAATGCCTGCTCCGACGGCGGCGACAGCTGGCTGATGGAGGTGGACGCCGAGACCGGCGGGCAGCTGAACTATTCGCCTTTTGACTTCAACCAGGACGGGACATTCGACCTGCGCGACTATACGACCGTCACCAGGAACGGAAAGAAGGAGAAGGTGCCGGGTAGCGGCGTGAAATCCAAGAAAGGCCTGTACAGCAAGCCCACGGTACTCAGCAACTGCAAGGGCGCCGAGTGCAAGTATCTCCAGGGTTCCAGCGGCAAGACGACGACGCTGCACGAGAATACGGGGCCGAACGCCCAGGGCCGTCAGAGCTGGCGGCAGATACGGTAACCGGCCAAGAAGCGGAGCATAGGGTATGAAACGACTGGCAATGGCATTTGCATTGACCCTGACGGTGGCGGGGCTCGGAGCGCCGGCGGCCGCCAAGAAGCCGCCCCCGGTGCCATGGTTCGGGGCCGTCAACTCCGTGGACAGGGCGCACCGCGTCATCGTGGTGAACGACCGCCCTTTCCAGCTTCCGGCGGTGCCGGTATTCAACGGGCATAAAAACCCGGACGCCCTGCAGCACCTGCGCAAGGGCATGTCGGTACGGCTGACCGCGGTCCCCGACCCCAACCATGTTCGCGGACCGGCACTGGTCCGGGAGCTCTGGACGGAGGTCAAGCACCGATGAAAAATGCAGACTTCAAAGCGGCCCGACGCAGCGGCGGGTTCTCCCTCATTGAGCTGATGGTGGTGATGCTCATCGTGGGCATCATCGCCGCCATCGCCTATCCCTCGTACCGCAACTATGTGATCAAGTCCCACCGGGCCGACGCCAAGACGGCCCTGTCGGATTTTGCCCAGCGCCTGGAGCGCTGCTACACCCAGTACAATGCTTATGACGACGCCAACTGCAAGGCTCACAATGCCATCAGCAGCGGGAACTCAGTCACCAGCGACGAAGGGTACTACAAGATCACAGGGAAGTTTGCGGCCAGCGATCAGTACATCCTGACGGCCACCCCCACGACCTACGGCGGGCAGAATCAGGACACCGGTTGCAGCACGCTCACCCTGGACCAGACCGGCACGAAGGGATCCACGGGGGGCGCGACGGACTGCTGGTAGGCCGCGGCGCAGATGGGTCAGCCGTCCGGCGCTACGATGCTGCAGCAGCCCGAAGCGGAAAAAACGCGACCCCTGCTCGAGCCGTGACGGAAACTGGTGTCCGGCGTGCAGGACTCCGATCCTTGTTTTCCTGCGAGGTGTCCGGTGCAATGCGCTTCGCTTGTTGCACTCTACATCCGCGGCATTTGTCCGTCCGTGCTTTCCGTGTAGTCCGTGGCGCCTTTGATTGCTTCCCTTCCGTGCTTTCCGTGGCGCCGTCTTCGTCCTCCCGACTCAGACCGCCAGTTCCTTGGGCAGGGAGAAGACCACCTTCTCCTGGCGGCCCAGGTGCTCCTCGGCGTCGACGGCGCCCCAGGCCTTGAGCTGCTCCACGACTTCCTGCACCAGCACCTCGGGGGCCGATGCGCCGGCGGTCACCCCCACCACCGTCCGCTCCTGGACCCATTCGTAGCGGATCTGGGCGGCCTCGTCGATCAGGTAGGCGGGCACGCCCTGCTGTTCGGCGAGCTCCCGCAGGCGGCTGGAGTTGGAGCTGTTGGGGGACCCCACCACCAGGATCACGTCGCTGCGCCGGGCGAGATCCTTGACCGCATCCTGCCGGTTCTGGGTGGCGTAGCAGATGTCGTTGCGCCGGGGGCCCTGGATATCGGGGAACCGGGCCTGCAGGGCGTCGATCACCCGCCCGGTATCATCCACGGACAGGGTGGTCTGGGTCACGAATGCCAGCTCCTGGGGGCGGCGCACCCGCAGGGTCCACACGTCCTCGGGGCCTTCCACCAGGTACATGTCACCGCCCGCGGAGCGGTCGTACTGGCCCATGGTCCCCTCCACCTCCGGGTGGCCGGCATGGCCGATCAGGATGCATTCGCGGCCCGCCCGGCTGTGGGCGCTCACCTCCATGTGCACCTTGGTCACCAGGGGACAGGTGGCATCGAAGACCCGCAGATCGCGTTCCCGGGCCTCGTCGCGCACCGCCTTGGACACGCCATGGGCGCTGAAGATGACCGTTGCGCCCCGGGGCACGTCGCCGAGGGCCTCCACGAACACGGCGCCCCGGGCGCGCAGGTTTTGCACCACGAAGCGGTTATGGACCACCTCGTGACGGACATAGATGGGGGGGCCGAAAAGGTCCAGCGCACGCTCGACGATATCGATGGCGCGGTCCACCCCGGCACAGAAACCGCGGGGATTGGCGAGCAGAACATGCATTGAAAGAACTCTCTCAGGGCGTCGTTCCGCAGGCCATTATACGCGTCCCGCCCCGCCCGACGCGATGGGGGGGGGGGCGGGTACGCCGGGCTCAGGCCGGCTCCACCGCCAGGATATGGGTCTCGAAGACCAGGGTATGGCCCGCCAGGGGGTGGTTGAAATCGACCTTCACGTTCTCCCCCGCCACCTCGCGCACCGCGCCGGGCACCTCGTCGCCGCCGGGAGTCGTGAAACCGATGATCAGCCCCGGCTCAAGGGCCATGTCGGCCGGAAAGTCCGACCGCTGAAGCATATGGACGTTATCGGGGTCCCAGAAGCCGAAGGCCTGCTGGGGCTCGAGCTCCAGACACTGGCGGTCGCCGGCCTTGAGGCCGTACAGGGCCAGCTCCAGCCCCTCGATCAGACTGCCGTCGCCCATCACGAAGGTCAGGGGCTCGCCGCCGGCGGTGTCGTCGGCCACGGTGCCGTCTTCCAGGGTGATGGAGAAGTGCATGGTGACCCGGCTGCCGGGTCCGATGGCGTTGGTCTCTTCCGACATGCCGGGTCCTCTCAGCCGGTGGCGGGACGGCGGGCCCCCAGCAGGCCGTCCAGGATCAGCAGCCCCACGCCCACGGTGATGGCCGAGTCGGCCAGATTGAACGCGGGCCAGTGCCAGCGCCCGTAATAGACGTCGATGAAGTCGATCACGTGGCCGTAGATCACCCGGTCGATCACGTTGCCCAGGGCCCCGCCCAGAATCAGCGCCACCGCGGCGCCCCCCAGCCGCTCGCGGCGGGGCAGGCGGGTGAGCCAGATGACCATCACCACGGCGGCCACCAGCCCCAGCCCGACGAAGAACCAGCGCTGCCAGCCGCCCGCGTCGCTCAGGAAGTTGAAGGCGGCGCCGGTGTTGTACACCAGGGTGAGATTCAGGGACGGCAGCAGGGGCAGGGGCTGGTTCCAGGCCAGCAGGGCGTCTGCCAGGTGCTTGGTGAGCTGGTCCAGGGCGATCACCAGGGCCGACAGCCACACCCAGCGCAGCGCCGACGGCCCGTTCAATTGCGCACCCGTGGGCCGGTCGGCCTAGACATAACGCCGGCGCTCGCCCTCGCCGTCCACGTTCTCCACGCAGCGCCCGCACAGCTCCGGGTGGTCGCCGTGGGTGCCCACGTCCTCCCGGTGGTGCCAGCAGCGCACGCACTTGTCGAAGTCGCTGGGCCTGACCTGCACCCAGAGCCCGCCGTCCCGCAGCCCGGCGTCCACCGCGTCTTCGGTGCGCTCCTGCTGGGGATGCACCCGCGCGTAGGAGGTGATCAGCGCAAAGCGCAGCTCGTCCCCCAGGCGGCTCAGGGGCTCGTACAGGGCGGGTGCGCAGTACAGATCCACTTCGGCATCCAGGGAGGCGCCGATGCCCCCTGCCACCCGCAGGCGCTCCAGCTCCCGGCCCACCGCTTCGCGCACGCCCATGAGCTGTTCCCAGAAGGCCATGTCGAACACGGGCCGGGACTCGGCATCGGGCGCATACAGGGCCGGCAGCTCGTACCAGGTGGACAGCAGCACCGAGGCGTCCCGCTCCCCCGGAATATGGCCCCAGATCTCCTCGGCGGTGAACGTGAGGATGGGCGCCAGCCAGCGGGTCAGGGCCTCGACGATCAGATACATGGCGGACTGGGCCGAGCGCCGGGCCAGGCTGTCGGCGCGGGTGGTGTACTGGCGGTCCTTGATCACGTCCAGGTAGAACCCGCCCATGTCCACCGCGCAGAAGTTGTGCACCCGCTGATAGATGAGATGGAACTGGTAGTCCTCGTAGGCCTGGCGCACCTGCGACTGCAGGGCCCGGGCCCGCTCCACGGCCCACTGATCCAGGGCCAGCATGCGCTCCGGGGCCACCAGGTGGATCGCCGGGTCGAAGCCGTTGAGATTGCCCAGCAGAAAGCGGGCGGTATTGCGCATGCGCCGGTAGGCGTCGGCGGTGCGCTTGAGGATCTCGTCGGACACCGCCATCTCGGCCCGGTAGTCCGTGGCCGCCACCCACAGGCGCAGGATATCCGCGCCCAGGGTGTCCACCACCTTCTGGGGCGCCACCACGTTGCCCCGGGACTTGGACATCTTCTGGCCCCGGGCGTCCACGGTGAACCCGTGGGTGAGCACGCCCCGGTAGGGCGGCGTCCCGTGCATCGCCATGGAGGTGAGCAGGGAGGACTGGAACCAGCCCCGGTGCTGGTCGGACCCCTCCAGGTAAAGGTCCGCGGGAAAACCCAGCTCCTCGCGCCGCTCCAGCACGCAGGCGTGGGTCACACCGGAGTCGAACCACACGTCCAGGGTGTCGGTGACCTTTTCGTACTCGGCCCCGTCGGCGCCCAGCAGGTCGGCCGGGTCCAGCTCGAACCAGGCATCCACGCCCCGGCGTTCAATACGCAGGGCCACCTCCTCGATGAGCCCGGCGGTGTCCGGGTGCAGCTCTCCGGTGCGGCGGTGCACGAACAGGGCAATGGGCACGCCCCAGGTGCGCTGGCGGGAGATGCACCAGTCGGGGCGGTTGGCCACCATGCCCTCGATGCGGGCGCGGCCCCAGTCGGGCATCCACTGGACGCCGGCAATCCCTTCCAGGGCGCGGTCACGCAACCCCTTGCCGTCCATGCCCACGAACCACTGGGGGGTGGCCCGGAAGATGATCGGCGTCTTGTGGCGCCAGCAGTGGGGATAGCTGTGCTCGATGGCCTCCTCGTGCACCAGGGCGCCCTTGCCCTTGAGAACCTCGATCACATGATCGTTGGCCTTGAGCACGTGCTCGCCGGCGAACAGCTCGGTGTCCGGCAGGAAACGGCCGTCGGGCCCCACCGGATTGTCCACCGCCAGCGCGTAGCGCCGGCCCACCACGTAGTCGTCCTGGCCATGCCCGGGGGCGGTGTGCACCGCGCCGGTGCCGGCCTCCAGGGTGACATGGTCCCCCAGGATCACCGGCACTTCCCGCGCGTAGAAGGGATGGGCCAGCGTCAGCCCCTCCAGGTCCGCGCCCTTGCCGTAGGCCAGCACCCGGTAGTCCTGCACCCCGTAGCGGGCCATGATGTCCTTGAGCAGGGCGTCCGCCAGCACCAGGCGCTCGGGGCCCTGGCCTGCGTCGCACTGCACCACGGCGTAGTCCAGCTCCGGGTTGAGGACCACCGCCTGGTTGGCGGGCAGGGTCCAGGGAGTGGTGGTCCAGATCACCACCGACACGGGCCCCTCCCCCTCGGCGCCGGCCACATGGTCCAGGCGTGCCATCAGGGCCGCCTCGTCCGGCACGGCAAAGCGCACGTCGATGGCGGGGGAATGCTTGTCCACGTACTCCACCTCGGCCTCGGCCAGGGCCGAGCCGCAGTCGGTGCACCAGTGCACCGGCTTGAAGCCCTTGTACAGGTGGCCGTTGGCGGCAATGCGGCCCAGGGCGCGCACGATGTCCGCCTCGAAGCGAAAGTCCATGGTGAGGTAGGGATGCTGCCAGTCCCCCACCACCCCCAGGCGCACGAAGTCCGTGCGCTGACGGTCCACCTGCTTGGCGGCGTACTCGCGGCAGGCATTGCGGAAAGTGGCATGGTCCACCTTGCGCCCGGCCTTGCCGATCTTCTTCTCCACGTTGAGCTCGATGGGCAGGCCGTGGCAGTCCCAGCCGGGTACGTACGGGGCGTCGAAACCGTTCAGGGTCTTGCTCTTGACCACGAAGTCCTTGAGCACCTTGTTCACGGCATGGCCGATGTGGATCTCCCCGTTGGCGTAGGGCGGGCCGTCATGGAGAATGAACCGCGGCCGCCCGCGGCCGGCCGCCCGCAGGGCGCCATACAGGTCCATCTCCTGCCAGCGCTTGAGCATCTGCGGCTCCCGGTTGGCCAGGTTGGCCTTCATGGGGAACGCCGTCTTGGGCAGATTCAGGGTGTCTTTGTAGTCGCTCACGTGGGAACTCGCTCAGGGGCGCGCTGCGCCCTCGCTATTGATTCCGCCGGGCCGGGCCCAGCTCGGCGAAGTAGGCGCGGGCCTGCTCCACATCCTTGTGGATCTGCGCCTTCAGTGCGTCGAAAGACTCGAAGCGCCGCTCGGGGCGCAGCTTGCGCAGGAAGTTCACCTGCACGTAGCGCCCGTAGATCTCTTCGTCGAAGTCGAACAGGTGCACCTCCAACAGGGACCGGGTGCCGTCCACCGTGGGGCGGGTGCCCACGTTGGCCACGCCGGCCACCGGCTCGCGG
>DATFLG010000270.1:0-2814 GCA_035267985.1 Gammaproteobacteria bacterium
TGCGGATTTGGACGTGGTGATGCAGAACCTGGAGGGCCAGCACCAGGACATGGCCCGGGCCTGGTCCGCCCTGGAGCCCTACCTGGCGGCGCCGGAAACCGCGGCCGCGGACCTGGCCGGCTTCGGCCGGAGCGTGAAGACCTTCTGCCTGCTCTACCGCAGCCATATCGAACAGGAAGAGGCCGAATGCTTCACCCATGCCCCGGGGCTGCTCGATGCGCAAACGCTGGAGCGCATCGGAAAGGCCATGGCGGCCCGGCGCAACACCGGATCCTGAACACGCCTGTTCCGCCCCCGGATTCCGCTGGCGCTTCATCCGGGCTACCACGGCCCGGCTCACCGCCGACGTTCAACGGAGAGATCGTAGCCCGGATGGAACGAAGTGGAATCCGGGGAGTCGACTTGTCATTCTCCAAAGCCGCCGTCGGGTCGGTCGACCGATCCGCCCGCCCAATCCGCCGGAAGAATCCCCAGGCGCACATATCGATGGAAGGAAGAATATGGCCAGTCGTCGACCCGCGTCACGTGCCCGTGCTTGACCGGGTTGAAATGGATGTAATCCACGTGGACCGCAAAATCGCGCTCACCCCGGATCCGGTGCTCCCAGAACCGTCGTTGCCATAGGTCGTACTCTCCGCTGCGGTTGCGTCGCAACGGAAGGCCCGCCCGACGCAACTCGCGGGCGAACCGCGCCTTCACCGCCCGCCAGCGCCCCGGGTAGTCGGCATCCCCGCACGGGAGCGTCAACACAGCGTGCAGATGATCGGGCAGCACAACGATGGCATCCAGGGCGAAAGGCCGTGCATGACGCACATCCCGGACCGCGTTCGCCAGAAGACCGACATGATCTACCAAGAGCCTTGAACGGCGGTCGTTCAGGGCGATCGTGAAAAAGTAGGTGCCGCCCGGTGCGCGACTGCGACGGTATTGGACCATATCCCTGTGTCCTCTTGAGCCGGCATCCGGCCGGCGTGGCCTCGATCTCCCCGGATTCCGCTGGCGCTTCATCCGATGAAATGGTCTCCTCCCCCTTCTGATACGGCGTCGCGATGCGCCATGATGGAGGTGTCAGTAACCATCAGTGCGAAAGAGGAGGAGACCATGGACAAGATTACGACGATTGGGCTGGATCTGGCAAAGCAGGTCTTTCATGTGGTCGGGCTACCGCGGTCAGACCTGCCTCCGCGGTCATCCGGCCGGCGTGGCCTCGATCTCCCCGGATTCCGCTGGCGCTTCATCCGGGCTACCACGGCCCGGCTCACCGCCGACGCTCAACGGAGGGATCGTAGCCCGGATGGAGTGAAACGGAATCCGGGGAGTTTCTCCTTGTCTCTTTCCGTGCTTTCCGTGTTTTCCGTGGCGCAGTTGCATTAGTCCCTTCCGTGGGTTCCGTGGCTCTTGATGCCCGACCTGGTTTCCGCTGACGCTTCGTCCGGTTGATCCGCTACAGGTACCCCTCCACCAGCTTGAGCACCGCGTCCAGGGCGCCGCGATTGGATTCCACCACCGCCTGGCCGGCCTCGCCGGCGGTGTTGCGGCGCACCCCGTCCCGCAGCCAGTCCACCACGGCGGCGGCAAGCTGGTCGGCATCGGCCACCTGACGGGCGGCGCCGGCGTCCAGGAGCAGGCCGCTGATCTCCTGGAAATTGAATACGTGGGGCCCGATGACCACCGGCACGCCCACCGCGGCGGGCTCCAGGGGATTGTGGCCGCCCGAGGGGATCAGGCTCCCCCCCACGAAGGCCACATCGGCGGCGGCATAGAACAGGGACAACTCGCCCATGGTGTCCCCCACGAACACGTCTGTCTCGGGTCCGCAGGGCTCGTTGGTACTGCGCTGCACCACCCGGTAGCCGGTCTTTCGGCAGCGCTCCACCACCCGGGCGAAGCGCTCCGGATGGCGGGGCACCAGCATGAGCAGCGCATCGGGCACCCGCTCGCGGACCCGCTGGAAGGCGGCCAGGACGATCTCGTCCTCCCCCTCATGGGTGCTGGCGGCGATCCATACGGGCCGGTCCGCGCCGCACTGGCGGCGCAGGGCGTCGGCCCGCTCCAACAGGCTTCGGGGCAGCTGCACATCGAATTTGATATTGCCGGTGACCCGCACCCGGTCGGCGGGCGCGCCCAGTTCGGTGAGCCGGGTCGCGTCCGCGCGGGCGTGGGCCGCGATCACGCTCACGTTGCCCAGGGTGTCGCGCATCAGGCGCGCCACCCTGCGGTAGCCGGCCGCCGAGCGCGGGGACAGGCGCGCGTTGACCATCATCAGGGGAATGTCCCGGTGCCGGCAGGCGGCGAACAGGTTGGGCCAGATCTCGGTCTCGATGATCAGGGCCAGGCGCGGCTGCACCCGGTCGAGAAACCGCGACACGGCCCCCGGCAGATCGTAGGGCAGGTACACATGCTCGACGCTGTCATTGAACAACTCCCCGATGCGCGCCGCGCCGGTGGGGGTGGTGGTGGTCACCAGCAGGGGACAGTGGGGATGGCGCTCGCGCAGCCCGCGCACCAGGGGCAGGGCCGCCTGAACCTCTCCCACGGACACGGCATGCACCCATACCGGGCGCCCGCCCCGCAGGGGCTCGATGAAACCAAAGCGCTGCCCCCAGCCCCGCCAGTAGGCCGGAGCCCGCAGGCCCCGGATGACCAGACGCAGCAACACCAGGGGCGTCAGGAGGTAGAGGATGGCGGTGTACAGTAGCCTCATGCGGGTCGGATCAGGCCGCTACAGAGAAGAAACGGCGCAGTGCGCGGAGCGCAGGACAACTGCGCGCTGAAACCCAGAGGGGCGCGGCTGGGCAATGACATCCCGCCACG
>DATFLG010000271.1:0-2625 GCA_035267985.1 Gammaproteobacteria bacterium
ACAGCCGGCTGATCAGCGGGCTGAGAAAGGCCAACGTGGAGATCGACCGCAAGGTACTGGCGGATCTGGCCGTGTTCGACAAGCCGGCTTTCGCCCAGCTTGCCGAGCAGGCCAAGGCCAATCTGGGCGGTTGAACCCAGGGCGGACCGTCCCGGGGCCGATCCGGGTGTGGCGGCCGATGAACGGGGAAGGGGAAGGCCCGGCCAGGCCTTCCCCTTTTTCGTGGCCGCAAGCCGGTTCCCGCGAAACGGAACTTCTACGCGCCCCCGCCTCCGGCCGGTGGGACCCGGGTCGTTTCGGGCCGCGGAAGCATTTTTGAAGGCTGATCAGGAGCCGACGTGCAGGACGAACTGCAGGAATTGGTGAATCAGGCCCGGCAGGCCGTGGCCCGGGCGGCGGATCTGCAGGCCCTGGACCAGGTGCGGGTGGGCTACCTGGGCAAGAAGGGCGTGCTCACCGAGCAGCTCAAAGGGCTGGGACGGCTGCCCGCCGCGGAGCGCCCGGCCGCCGGACAGGCCATCAACCAGGCCAAACAGGCGGTTCAGGAGGCCATCGAGACCCGGCGCAGCGACCTGCAGGCCGAGGCGGTGCAGGCCCGCCTGGCGGCCGAGGCGGTGGACGTGACCCTGCCGGGGCGGGGGGAGCATACCGGCGGACTGCACCCCATTACCCGCACCCTGTCCCGCATCGAGCGCCTGTTCGGCCAGCTGGGTTTCGATGTGGCGGACGGGCCCGAGGTGGAGGACGACTTCCACAATTTCGAGGCCCTCAACATTCCCGCCCACCATCCTGCCCGGGCCATGCACGACACCTTCTATTTCGATGCCCACACGGTCCTGCGCACCCACACCTCTCCGGTGCAGATCCGGGTGCTGGAGCAGCGCCGGCCGCCCCTGCGGGTGATCGCGCCGGGGCGGGTGTACCGCTGCGACTCGGATCTGACCCACACGCCCATGTTCCACCAGGTGGAAGGGCTGCTGGTGGACGAGCAGGTGAGTTTCGCCGACCTGAAGGGCGTGCTCGACGATTTTGTCCGCCGGCTGTTCGAACGGGATCTGGCCGTGCGCTTCCGGCCTTCCTACTTTCCCTTCACCGAACCGTCGGCGGAGCTGGATATCGAGTGCGTACACTGTGCCGGCAGCGGCTGCCGGGTGTGCAAGCACAGCGGCTGGCTGGAGGTCCTGGGCTGCGGCATGGTGCATCCGCGGGTATTCGAGCAACTGGACATCGACAATGAGCAGTTCACCGGCTTCGCCTTCGGCCTCGGGGTCGAACGCCTGGCCATGATGCTGTACGGCGTCAATGATCTGCGCCTGTTCTTCGAGAACGATCTGCGTTTTCTGGGCCAGTTCCGGTAAAAGTATCTGCCATCGAGTCCACAGAGGACATACAGAGCATGTTGGACAAGTCTTGGGCGCGGCAGACCAACGGGCCGTGGTGTCAGGTGCCGTCCCCGGGGCGGTTCAGGCATATGGCGCGCTGCCCGCTGTCCCCGGTGGCAATCACAGCTTTCAGGTACCGCAATGCGATTCAGTGAGAAATGGCTGCGTGAGTGGGTGAACCCGGACGTCGGCACCGACGAGCTGGCGGGACAGCTCACCATGGCCGGCCTGGAGGTGGACGGCGTCGAGCCGGCCGCGCCGGCCTTCGAGGGCGTGGTGGTGGGGGAGGTGCTGGAGGTGTCGGCCCACCCCGACGCGGAGAAGCTGCGGGTATGCCGCGTGCAGGCGGACGCCGGCGAGCCCCTGCAGATCGTGTGCGGGGCGCCCAACGTCTATGCCGGCATGAAGGTGCCCACCGCCCTGGTGGGTGCCCGTCTGCCCGGCGAGCTGAAGATCAGGAAGGCGAAGCTGCGGGGCGTCGAATCCCGGGGCATGCTGTGCTCGGCCCGGGAACTGGGCCTGTCCGAGGACCACCAGGGGTTGATGGACCTGCCGGGGGATGCGCCCACGGGGGCGGACCTGCGTGCCTACCTGGATCTGGACGATGCGCTGATCGAAGTGGATCTGACCCCCAATCGGGGCGACTGCCTGGGTATCGCGGGCATCGCCCGGGAAGTGGGGGTGCTGAACCGCTGCCCGGTGGAGGGTCCGGACATCTACCCCGTGGAGGAGGGTGTCGGCGACTCCCTGCCGGTGGAGGTGGAGGCGCCGGGGCCCTGCCCGCGCTACCTGGGGCGCGTGCTGCGGGGCGTACGCGCCGATGCCGTCACTCCCCTGTGGATGCAGGAGCGGCTGCGACGCAGCGGCCTGCGCAGCCTGGGTCCCCTGGTGGATGTGACCAACTACGTGATGCTGGAGCTGGGCCAGCCCATGCATGCCTTCGATCTGGCCCGCATCGACGGCGGGATCCGGGTCCGTTACGCGGAGGCTGGCGAGCCCCTGACCCTGCTGGACGGGCGCCGGCTGGAACTGAGCGAGGACACCCTGGTGATCGCCGATCGCCGCAAGGTCCTGGCAGTGGCCGGGGTCATGGGGGGCGAGGACTCCGGCGTGGGGGAGGCCACCCGGGACCTGTTTCTCGAATGCGCGTTCTTCAGCCCCCGGGCGGTGGCGGGACGGGCCCGGCAGCTGGGGCTTCAGACCGACTCCGCCTACCGCTTCGAGCGTGGCGTCGATCCCGACC
>DATFLG010000272.1:0-35128 GCA_035267985.1 Gammaproteobacteria bacterium
CGGCAACCCGGCCGGCTTCGTGGTGAAGATCAAGAACGGGCCGACCATCTACGATACCGGCGATACCGCCTACTTCAGCGACATGAAGCTGATCCGCGAGCAGTACCACCCGGATGTGGCGCTGATCAACATCGGCGGCCACTTCGACATGGAGCCGCCCATGGCCGTGCGGGCCGCCGAGGCCATCGGGGCGCCCCTGGTCATCCCCCACCACTACGGAACCTTTGCGGTGCTCAACCAGAACCCCCGACCGTTCGCCAAGGCAGTGGACCGGGCGGGTATGAAAGCTCTGGTCATGAAGCCCGATCAGACCATCACCTTCCACGGCCGCAAGCTGGCTCCCTGACCTGTAAAGGGCCGGCGGCAGGCGGGACGGATTCGCCCACCCGGCTGTCGCCGGCGGCGTTGGAGGGTTCCGGAGCAGCACTCTGGCGCACTGCTTCAATACCGCAAAGCCCGCACCGGCCGGGACCGGCGTCGGACAAGCACCGGAGCTGCCTGTCCGCGCCATCGACGGACCGCGTCCTGCTTCCCCTGTGCCCGTTTCCGGCCCCGCAGGCCACCCACGCACTTCGATGTGCGTCCCGCCGGGTGCGCGCATCCGACCAGTTCGGGCCTGGGACAATGTGACGCGGCCAAGGCTCCGCGGTCGCGTCATAGTGACCCAGACGGCTCGGGGCCCTGTCCCGCTGCCGATCCTATAGCTGCGTTTCTTCGGCCAGCTGCCACGCCCGGCGCGTTATCAACGGGCGGAAAAGACGAAAAATCCGCCGCCCTGCCCCCATTGCCCATCTGCTTGGCTCTTCCGCCGGCCCGGGGGCATGGCGCTGGCACTGGTATTGCAAAGTCTCGCGTTGAGGCGTGGGGGCCGGGCCCCGGCGCGACTCCAGGTCTGCTCAACGGATGGCTGACTGCCGTGAACGACTTCGCAACCGCCTTCAGCACCGCTCTTCAGATGATCGTCCACGGCGACCGCGCCCTGGCGGAGGTGGTGCTGCTGTCGCTGCGGGTGACGCTGACGGCCGTGGGGCTGGCGGCGCTGGTGGGTTTTCCCGTGGGGGCGCTGGTCGCCCTGGCCCGCTTTCCCGGACGGGGTATGGTGGTCGGGCTGCTCAACGCATTCATGGGGCTGCCTCCGGTGGTGGTGGGCCTGACGGTTTACCTGCTGCTTTCCCACTCCGGGCCCCTGGGCGCGCTGCAGCTGCTGTTCACGCCCACGGCCATGGTGATCGCCCAGTTCATCCTGGTCACGCCCATCATCGCCGCACTGACCCGCCAGACGGTGGCGGACCTGCATGAGGAGTACGACGAGCAGCTGCGCTCCCTGGGCAGCCGGGGACCGGGCATGGCCGTGGCGCTGCTCTGGGACGGCCGCTTCAGCCTGCTCACGGCAGTGCTGGCCGGGTTCGGGCGCGCGTTCGCCGAGGTGGGGGCGGTGCTCATCGTCGGCGGCAACATCAATCATGTCACCCGCATCATGACCACCTCCATCGTGCTGGAGACCAGCAAGGGCAGTCTGCCCCTGGCGCTGGCACTGGGGCTGATCCTGATCGGCCTCTCCCTGTCCATCAACCTGGCCGCCATGGGGACGCGCGATGTCGCCTATCGGTACTACGGCTGAAGCCCGGGCCGCGCCCGCGCCTGAACCGGCCGAGGCCCCGTCCGGGGCGGATTCGACGCTGCTTCCCCTGCAGGTCCGCGGGCTGGTCTACGAGCGCAACGGGCGCCGGCTGCTGGACGGGGTTTCCTTCGACCTGGGGGCGCCGCACATTGCCGTGATCATGGGACCCAACGGGGCGGGCAAGACCCTGCTGCTGCGGTTGTGCCACGGGCTGCTCACACCCTCCGCCGGCTCGGTGAGCTGGGGCGGGCATCGGCCCTGCCAGTGCCTGCAGCGGGTGACCATGGTCTTTCAGAAACCCCTGCTGCTGCGCCGCTCAGTGCTGGCCAATGTGGCCTTTGGGCTCAAGGTCAAGGGCCTGCCGATGGCCCGGCGCCGCTCGCGGGCCTGGCAGGCCCTGGAGGCGACGTCACTGACCCACCTGGCCACACGTCCGGCGCGGCTGCTTTCCGGCGGGGAGCGCCAGCGCCTGGCGATCGCCCGGGCCTGGGCACTGGAGCCGGAGATCCTGCTGCTGGACGAGCCCACCGCCAATCTGGATCCACCGGCCACTCTGGCGGTGGAAAAGCTGGTGCGCGCCATCCGCGCAGCGGGCACCAAGGTGGTGATGACCACCCATGACCTCACCCAGGCCCGCCGCATCGGCGAGGAAGTGCTGTTCATGAACCAGGGCCGGCTGCTGGAGCACCGGCCGGCGGAGGAGTTCTTCGATGCCCCGCGCACGGGCCAGGCGGCTGCCTTCCTGCAGGGAAAGCTGCTGCTCTAGGACGGCGCCTTGGGCTGCGCACAGCCCAAGGCGTCCACACAAGAAGGAGGAGCCACATGCGAAACAGAACCCATCCCTCAGCCTCGCGGCTGGTCGCAATCGTATCCGCCCTGGCGGCGCTGCTGTGCACAGGGCCGCTGTGGGCGGCGGCGCCCTTCATCACGGTTGCGTCCACCACATCGACCCAGAACTCGGGGTTGTTCGACTACCTGCTTCCCAAGTTCAAGGCGGACACGGGCATCGATGTGCACGTGGTGGCCGTGGGCACCGGCGCCGCCCTGGACCTGGGCAAGCGCTGCGATGCGGACGCCCTGCTGGTACACGCCAAGCCGGCCGAGCTCAGGTACGTGAAGGCCGGCTACGGGGTGGACCGCAAGGATGTGATGTACAACGACTTCGTCATTGTCGGGCCGGCCTCCGATCCCGCCGGCATCAAGGGCATGAAGGACGCCTCCGACGCCCTGCAGAAGATCGCCCAAAGCAAGTCGACGTTCCTGTCCCGGGGTGACAACAGCGGCACCAACAAGAAGGAGCTGGCCCTGTGGCGGGAAACCGACGTGAAGCCCCAGAAGGCCAGCGGCACCTGGTATCGGGAGACCGGGTCGGGCATGGGGGCCACCCTCAACTCGGCTGCCGCCATGAACGGATACACCCTCACGGACCGAGGCACCTGGATCAGCTTCAACAACCGGCGCGACCTGAAGATCCTGGTCCAGGGGGACCCGGACTTGTTCAACCAGTACGGGGTGATGCTGGTCAACCCCCAGCGCTGCACCAACGTGAAGAAGGATCTGGCGATGAAATTCCACAACTGGATGCTCTCGCCCGAGGGCCAGAACGTTGTCGCCTCCTACCGCCTCAAGGGCAAGCAGCTGTTCCATCCGGACGCGAAGAACTAGGCGATCGCCAGGCAGCGGCCTCCTTTCCTTTCAAAGACACCTGATCAGCCGGCGCCGGGTCGGTCGCCGGGCTCCCCAGAGCCCGGCGACCCCAGGCGATGGAGCAGGCGGGAGATGTTGGTCCGGCAAAGGGCCGAGCGGGCGCGGGGGGGCGGCCGGCTTCGTTCACGTCAGCCTGAAACTCTGCACTGCCGTGTTTTGCTCACTGCCGGATCCCCAGGGGGCAACCCGCCGGGGAGCCCTGTACGGACGGCGATGGCCTCCTCATGGAAAGTATGGATAGCGTGAAGTACTATGGACAGCCAGGCCCGATTTCACATTCGCGCCCTGGATAGGCCTCACATGAACAAAGAGTTGCGGCGGTTTGCGCCGGTGAAGGCCAAGGTGCCGGGAAAGGGGGTGGCACCCGCCCGGGCCTGGGGCGGGCGACGCCCGGGGCCGGTCAGCCGAGTGGCCATTACTGAAAACAGAACGGTCGTTTGGTACCTGACGTTATGGCTCGGAGCCTCATCCAGCAGCTGAACGGAAAACTCCAGCGAAGCTTTCTGCTGGGCAGCAAGTATTGCGTCCAGCGCCTGCAGGTGCAGCCATCCGCCAGGCTCACAGCCTTTGTCGCGGGGGTCCAGCGCTCCGGAACCAACATGATGATGGACGTTCTGGAGCGCAGCTATTCCACGGAGGTCTTCCACGAACGGGACCAGCGCGCCTTCGACAACTACCTCATGCGCCCGGTGCCGGAGATCCGCCAGTTGCATGCCCAGTCCAGAGCATCGGTCTTTGTCATAAAAGCCCTCTGTGAGCTCCAGCGCCTGAGCGGGTTGATGGACGAATTTCGCCCGGCGCGGACGGTGTGGGTCGTCCGCAACTACGACGATGTGGTCAACAGCATGCTGGTATCCTTTCGCAACCACGCGAAGCAGATCCAACGCATGGCAAGGGATCGGAGTTCCGATGGATGGCGCGGAGAGGGCATGTCCGACGCCACCCATGCCCTGGTGCGCCGGCTCACTCATGCCGAGCTCAGTGATGCATCAGCCGCGGCGCTCATGTGGTACCTGAGAAATGTCCTGTTTTTCGAGCAGGACCTGGATACCAGTGCGGACGTGATCGTTGTTCCCTACGAACGGCTGGTAACGGCGCCTGCGGTGGAATTTCGCCGGGTGTTCGCGTTCCTCGGCCTGGATTACACACCGCGGGTCAACGCCAACGTGTTCCCGAGCTCGATCCGCAGGCGCCCGCCGCCCGCCATAGACCCGGCAATAAGGGAAGTCTGCGACGCATTGACGGCACGGTTCGATGGCCTGGCCGGCCCCCGTGGCGGCTGAAGCCGTCACAGAAGTCAGCGCGGCCCCGTGATGGGCGGTATGGAGAATCGGATTTCGGCAGCGTGCGCCGGTTCCTGCGGTGCCGGCTAGTTGCGGGAGTAAGCGAGACAATAGCCGTGGGGGCTGATCGAGCCCTTCAGCAGCTTGCAGGCACCCATGGCATCGGGGGAGCTGCCGGGGATGTACTGGATGCAGGTGGAGCACTCCTCGCCGTTTTTCGGGTGATCCTGGTACTGCATGGCCGATTTGGGTGCATTGGCGGCTGCGTTGCCGACGAGCAGGGTTGACCCGATGGTGGCGCCGGCAAGCGCGGCGACACCTTTGAGCACGGAACGGCGGGAAACCTTCTTTTCGAAATCAGACATGAGCTGTCTCCTGAAGCGCAATGTGACGGCGGCGCTGTTGGAAAAGGCACACCGTCTGCGGTGATTGCGAGGCCCGTGGGCGCAGTGCTGTCTGCGGACGTGAGGCCGGCCTGTAGACCCGGTGCGCGGCACCAACAACCGCTAATCGGCACCCGGTTCGGGTTGGAGGGTGGATGTGCCCCGGCGGCGCGGCGGTGGCACGCGTTGCGCGGACATTGGTGAAATCTGCGTAACGCTTAACCGGCGCTGCTTCGGGGATCTGGTTGAGTCGACTCGGTGAGGGGCGGCTCTGCATGCCACAGTCTTTTACCCGATGACGCCCAGTGTAAGCACGCAGGGATCAGCTTCCATGACTTGTGTCAACCGGCACTGGCTTTTCAGGTCGTGCACGCTGAGGTAAGTATAAGGTGAAGGTCCGGAGGGATTATGGCCGGCCCCGGTAGCGAGCGCGCACCTGGGAAATATTCCCCCTGGCGTGGGGTAGTCGGGGCGGTGGCTTATGGATTGAAAAGAGGGGATCTGACAAAGGGCGCTGACGCCCTTTCCTGAGACCTGCGTTAATCCGTTTCCTTATCGCGGGGCGTGAAGAAAGGGAGAGGACCGGAGCCATTTCGGATCCGGGTAGTACGCCAGCAGCACGGTGCCCCCGCGGATCAGCTTCACGATGGCACTTTCCACCTTGCCGCTGAGGGCGAAACAACCCCAGCTGCGTCCCATACGGCCATGCTTTTGCGCAAACTTGCGGCTGACGTACCAGGCGCTGTGCACGACGATGTCCCGGCGGTAGGCGGCCCCGTTGAATTTCGGGTTCAGGCCTTTGAGGCGCAGAGAATAGCCGTGTTTCCCGTAGTAGGTCTGGCCGGTGAGGTACACGCCGAGGCTGCTGGCGTGTGTGCCGGGCTGGTTGGAGAAACGGGTCGCGTATTCGGCCCCGCTGCCTTGGCCGTGGGCCACGTAAGTGTAGAAGAGTACCTTGGCGGTACGGACATCGGCGACGGCCAGACGCTTACGGGCGGACGGCAGAGAGTAGTCCACGATCGTCACAAGAGGCTTGGCGATCAGGTCGCGTTGCTTGACGTGGAAATAGGCGTTGATCGCGGCCGCCGCAACCTTGGTGCTGATGTTGGGCGCCTGGGAATGAATGGTTTCAGCCAGCTGCTTCAAGCGCTGACCGGCGGGCCGGTTGGCGTGGGCGGTTCCAGTGACAAGGGACAGTGCCAGGGCGGCCCATAAAGGCGACCATTGAGCGCTGCTTCTGCCGGTTGCAACCAGACGTTTCGGCACACACCATCCTATAGCGCCCGCGCGCCGATGTGCCCTGTTCGCCAGGGCCGGCGCTGCTGGGCGCAGTGTTGGGTCGATTGGGAATAATCTGCAATATGTTGGTAATCAGAAACTGTGTCAAGCGTCACACGACGCAAGAAACCCGGGTTCAGTTTGGCCGAGGGAAAAACAGGGGATAACGGGACCGGTCATTTCCGCGGCGTGATTTTGCTTTGATCAGCATCCGGACCCGACGGCGACGGCAGTCGTCGCTGTCTCGCGCCCGCCAGGGGAACACAACCCGCCGGCGGCCGGCACTGCCCGGATCAGAAAACAGGTCTCGCGCCTTGGTGCGTCTTTTTCTGGGCGTGAGCTGTCGGCCTGTAGCGCAGTAATAAGGTTGTTACCCGACTGCCCCGGAACCTATTGATGCTCCGTACTGCAAATCGCTTCCGAAAAAACAAAGTCTTGAGCTTATAGCGACCGAACCCGACAAATGCCGCACAGAAGGCCGAAATAAAGTCTTTACCTCGGCTTCCCCTTGCTCTAGGTCACTGGCTACATTTGGGTCCTTGGCTTACGGACAAGCCCTGGCCCAGGACCAAATAAGCCAGCCGTTCCCGCAAGGTGAGGCCTGTGCATGGTCCATGCGAGTGGCTTCACCCGTCAGCAGCGGTATGACGTCGTCCGGAGCAAACCGAAGCGGAATATCGAGCCGGTATCGACGTCCCGGTAGGGACGGCCTGCCATCCCTTACAGGTAGTGGTCCATCTTGTTTCCGCGCAGAATCCGCTCCGCAGCGAATGCGGCCGCAACCTGTCGGGGTTGCACTGCTGTTAATACCGGATAGAGGCTGGGGACAGATCCCGTTGTTCTTCGTCCAGTCGTTCCACTATGGCATCGAGAATGAGCGCATCCGACGTCGTGCCGGCACGCTCAGCTGCGCGGGCAACTCGCTGCTTGAGAGCTTCCGGCAATCGGATCGTGATCGTGGGCATCCTTTTCCACCTTTTGTGAGCCTCGTAGCGATAGTCAGAACTCGGAAGGTTGCCCCCACAGCATGACTCAGATATAGCCCATTTCGATGTATGGCGGCCGTCCTTTCGCTGCTCCCCCGACCGTACCCTTGTGGGACGTCCAGCCCGTCCGATCAGAGACGACCCCAGGGCGGCGGAGTTGGAGTAGGCATACTCGAACACCTTCGATTCAGGATCGGCGAGTATCCGTCACTATCGACTATTGACGGATACGACACGCTCCCGATCGCCCTTGGGGTGCACATAGGGGGTTATGGGTTCGGGGCACTCGCAGGGAACGACCAACGGCGCAATGACCACTATAGTGGTCATAAAATGTTTTAGGGGCTATGTTGATGGTCATTCGTGCTTGACTGTCGCTCACAAAATGACCAGTATAATGGTCATACAAGTACTGTATGATCATTATACTGGTCAATCTGGTGAGTGAGATGGCGAAAGAAAGAATATATTCCCGATACACCCGCGAGGCTGGATCCTTGTTGGCGAGGCAGATCCAGCTCGGGCGCAAGCAGCGCAAGTGGACCGAGCACGAGCTCGCGGACCGTGCCGGTATCTCACGGGCGACGCTCCAGAAGATCGAAAAGGGCGACCTGAGCGTTGCCGTCGGGCTGGTATTCGAGGTGGCGGCGCTGGTTGGGGTCGCCTTGTTCGATCAGGAGCGGGGCTCGCTCGCTACGCATATCGCCCGCACCGACGACAAGCTGGCCTTGTTACCGAGCGCCGTGCGCAAGCCCAGAAAGCCGGTGGATGATGAATTCTAAAGCGCCCAACAGCGAAGCCTTCGTCTGGGTCTGGCTGCCGGGTGCCGTCGAACCAGTGGTCGCGGGCAAGCTGACCGTCGATGGCGAGCATCTGGTGTTCAACTACGGCAAGAGCTACCTTGCCCGAAAAAACCCTATCCCTCTTTACGCACCCGAGCTGCCTTTGCAGGCCGGGCTAATTCCCCTGTTGCCCGGCTTGAGCATGCCCGCCTGCATCCGTGATGGCTCGCCGGATGCCTGGGGACGGCGCGTCATTATTAACAGGAAATTCGGGGCCAAAGACGCTCCGGCCCAGCTTGACGAGCTGACCTACCTGCTGGAATCCGGCTCGGACCGGATCGGCGCTCTCGATTTCCAGCGTTCGGCTACCGAGTATGTGCCACGCGGGATGGAGACCGCTTCCCTTCAGGAGCTTGTGCAAGCCGCCGACCTTATCGAGAAGGGCATGCCGCTCACCCCGGAACTCGATCAGGCATTGCAGCACGGGACATCGATCGGCGGTGCCCGGCCCAAGGCGCAGATCGATGATGGCGACAAGAAGTACATCGCCAAGTTTTCTTCGGCCACCGATGTCTATAGTGTCGTCAGGGCAGAATTCGTCGCCATGCGATTGGCCGCCCTGTGCGGACTGCATGTCGCAAACGTCTCGCTAACCAGCTCTCTGCATAAAGACGTGCTTTTGATTGAGCGATTCGACCGCACGCACTCGAAAGCAGGGTGGCAGCGCAAGCTCATGGTATCCGCGCTCACCATGCTGGCCCTCGATGAAATGATGGCCCGTTATGCAAGCTATGAAGAACTCGCGGAACTCATTCGTCATCGCTTCGCCGACGCTTCCGCAACCCTGCGTGAGCTTTTTTCGCGCATCGTCTTCAACATCTTGTGTGGCAATACCGACGACCACGCCCGTAATCATGCCGCCTTCTGGGACGGGCAAACCCTTCGCCTGACCCCGGCCTATGACATCTGCCCGCAAATCCGGACCGGCCACGAAGCTTCGCAAGCCATGTTGATTGCCGGTGACGATCGCATGAGCCGGCTGTCGTCCTGTCTGAACGCTGCCGGACATTTCCTTCTGTCCCGCGAGGAGGCTCTTGCCATCGTGGAGCACCAGCTCACCTGCATCATCGGACACTGGGATGCCGTGTGCAGCGAGGCCGATCTCAGCGAGACGGATCGTGCTTTCCTGTGGGGTCGCCAGTTTTTGAACCCCTATGCCTTTGAAGACCTTGATGGCGATGCAGTCGGGTTGCGGTCGATGGCTGCTACCGCACGTTCGTCGTAGTTCTTCATTTGGCCCGCCACGTCTAGAACGATGCACCACCAAAGCCACGGCACCGCCAGTATCGGAGCATCGGAGGTCGAAGAGGGAAGGGCGTATCGCAAAACCCAGATCCCGCAATCCGGTCCCTCGGCTAGTGGACCAGGAAGGCCGCCGGGAAGCCGGCCCTGAGAGCCGATCTTCGTTGACCAGATGAGGACCCTGACTCGCGTGGCCGCCCAAGGGGGCGGTGCCACCGAGGAGAGCTGAGTGGCGTAACACGGTAAGCCGGGTCCGCAATCTCTTTGACTCTATTGCATATTTTGTTAATAGTCCAGAACGGGGCTGAGCAACATGCGCATGTACGGCGCCGGAGGGCGCGGCTGCTAAAGCAGACACGGCCGGATCGGCGCTAGTCCACCTTCCAGAGCGGCACTTGCTTATCAATATTCCAGCAGTCGGGATCGGTGATCGGGTCGAGTCGGGCGGCGTAGCCTTTGGCCCAGGCGATCCAGGTTATGATAGGGACACCCTGGATGTGGGTTGCTGATAGGCTATCCCGGTGGTTCTCGACAACTTCCAGAAAATCTGTCAATCGGGCCCACCGTTCATATTGCTCAGCCAACCTTTCGACGTGCCGCTCCCGTTGGCGCTCAAGGCGCCGCAAACGGCGCTCCTCCTCGTCAAGACGCTGCCATTCCGCCCACTTGCGCCGCTGTTGCTCATCGTCGATACGCTTTTGCTTCTGGGCTTCCGCGGCCGCAAATACACCGGTGATAATTTTTCCGAGGATGCGCTCCACCCTCTGCACCTTTCTGTCTTGCCACGACGTGCGGAAGCCCCAGGGTAAGTGGCCGTGCACGCGGATGGTCAACTGTCCGGTCAGCGAGTAGTCATACCTCGGCCACATGTACCGCGGGATTTCTTTGTCCCGTGGTTTCGGAACGTACCTGTGGGCTGAAATCTTCTCTTCGAGCGACAGGCCAAGTTCTTCCCCAAGAACGGCGAGTCGCAGTTTCGGGTTCTGATCGGGGTCAACCCAAACCCGGGCGCCGAGCGCCTCCAGTACCCTGATCAAGACACTCAGCGCCTCAAGGGCACGTTCAAGTGACCCGCGGGATACGTCAATACTGGCAATGCGCTTGGCACGGGGTCGTAAGATGCCCTTCTCATTGGCTTTCGCGGCGCGCAGTGACCGTTCTGCACGTGCTACGAGCGAATGCAATTCCGATTCCGCCCTGGCTGCCTCAAGCGCTTGGTCGACCTTGTCCGGCGCCGGCCCGTTCACTGGTTGTGGCATGAGTGGTCTGGACTGAGGCTGGACTGTGACCTGTTCTGGCGCGCCGGCCGGCAGTTTTGAGAGCACTGGTCTTTCGGCCCTACACCCAGAGGGTTTTCGCAGCCAGGAGCCCTGGGGCGGGGTCGGGATGGCCAGCTTCTTGCAGATCTTCTTTAGCGCAACGTCGGAAATCTCATAATCGCGAGCGACCTGGATCATTGGCCGCTCCCACACAGCGTCGAAGAGGTCGCCACGCTTGGTCACATGCGATGTCGAGATAACTTCGCCTCCCAGTGGCTTCCACCACATCCGCAAACGGTCTAGGCACGGTCGTTCCTAGCGCCTCGATCGCCTGATGGCACCTCATGTACGGAGGGATCGCCCTGCACTCGGCTGGCGGTGGGACGGCGCCGAACACCTTTTCCGTTAGGCATTGATGAGTGGTCGAGCCTCGACGACGACGCTCGTCTAGCGGCCCACTCGCAGTAACATCGAAATGCCAAGATAATGAACGACCGCTAGGCGCGGGATGGTTGCGGGCCACATCGCGTCAAGCGCGGACGTGATCCCAGCTCGCAACTCGGGAGGTACACAGACCATCCACAGCAGCCGTGCCAAGTGTCGCTCAACCGGCGCCTTTGGCATGCCGTGGGTATGTTTTGCAGCAGGTAGTGTCCAGAATCTTTCGCACTTTTGTCTCGTTGGACACCCGCCAAGATGGCAGCGGCCTCATCTATTCGACGGTCACCGACTTCGCCAGATTCCTCGGCTGATCCACGTCCGTGCCCTTGAGCACCGCCACGTGGTAGGCCAGCAGTTGCAGGGGCACGGTGAACACGATGGGGGCCACGGCATCGCCGGTGGGCGCGACCCCCAGGACCTGCAGGCCGGGGCTGGAAACCATGCCCACGTCCTCGTCGGCGAACACGATGAGCTCGCCCCCCCGGGCCCTCACTTCCTGAAGGTTGGATTTGAGCTTCTCCAGCAGTTCGTTGTTGGGGGCGACGGCGATCACCGGCATCTCCGCATCCACCAGGGCCAGGGGGCCGTGCTTCAATTCCCCGGCCGGGTAGCCTTCGGCATGGATGTAGGAGATCTCCTTTAATTTTAGAGCGCCCTCCAAAGCTACCGGAAACTGTGTTCCGCGCCCCAGGAACAGGGCGTTGTGCTTGTCGGCGAACTCCCGGGCCAGGCATTCGATGGGCTCGTTCAGCTCCAGCACCTTTTCGATGCGCCCCGGCAGGGCGTGGAGCTCGGCCACCAGCTCGGCCTCCCGCTCGGCAGTCAGGCGGTGCCGGCGCCCCAAAGCGATTGTCAGTAAAAACAGGGCAGTAAGCTGTGTCGTGAAGGCTTTTGTGGAGGCAACCCCAATTTCAGGGCCTGCCCTTGTCATGAGGCTGAGCTCGGATTCCCGCACCAGGGAGCTTTCCGGGACGTTGCACACCGCCAGGCTGTGGCCGTAGCCCAGGGACTTGGACACCCGCAGGGCGGCCAGGGTGTCGGCGGTCTCCCCGGACTGGGAGATGGTGACGAACAGGGTGCCGGGCTGGACCATGGGGCTGCGGTAGCGGAACTCGCTGGCCACCTCCACGGTGCAGGGCACCCGGGCCAGACCCTCGATCCAGTAGCGGGCCACCAGGGCGGCATGGTAGCTGGTGCCGCAGGCGACGATCTGTACCGCTTCGGTGGCGTCCAGGATGGCCTTGGCGTCGGGGCCCAGGGCCTCCTCCAGCAGCCGGCCGTCGTGGATGCGTCCCTCCAGGGTCTCGCTGATGGCCCGGGGCTGCTCGAAGATCTCCTTGAGCATGTAGTGGCGGTAGCCACCGCGCTCCACGGCGTCGGCGTTGAGCTGGGACAGGCGCTCGGGACGCTCCACCGGCCGGCCGTCCGTGCCGAACAGCCGTACCCCGTCGATGGAGAGGTCTGCCATGTCCCCTTCTTCCAGGAAGATGAAGCGCTGGGTCACCGGCAGCAGGGCAGGCACGTCCGAGGCGATGAAGGCTTCGCCGATACCCAGGCCCACCACCAGGGGGCTGCCCCGGCGGGCGGCCACCAGCCGCCCGGGTTCGTCGGTGCTGATCACCCCCAGGGCGTAGGCGCCCTCCAATTCGGCCACCGTGGCCTGGACCGCTGCCAGCAGGTCCTTGCCGGCCTCCAGGTGATGGTAGACCTGGTGGGCGATGACCTCGGTGTCGGTGTCGGAGGTGAATTCGAAGCCCAGCGCCTTCTGGCGATCGCGGAGGGCGTCATGGTTCTCGATGATGCCGTTGTGGACCACCGCCACCCGGCTGCGGCACACATGGGGGTGGGCGTTGGCCTCGGAGGGTCGGCCATGGGTGGCCCAGCGGGTATGGGCGATGCCGGTCTCCCCTTCCAGAGGCCGGGCCGCCAGGGCCTTTTCCAGCTCGGCCACCTTGCCCTGGGTGCGCACCCGCTCCAGGGCGCCGCCGTCCAGCACCGCCAGGCCCGCCGAATCGTAGCCCCGGTATTCCAGGCGCTTGAGGCCTTCGATGAGAATGGGGGCCACGTCGCGCTGGGCGACCGCTCCGACTATCCCGCACATGGACGCATTCCCTGGTTCACTGTCTCAGCCTCACTCCCTGTAGAGTCGGCGGGCAGACCCGGCCCCTTGAATCAGGTCTTGTCCTTGGTGGGCCGCTTCCAGCCCTCGCGGGTCTGCTGGGGCGCCCGGCTCAGGGTGAGCTCCCCGGCCGGCGCGTCCCGGGTCACGGTGGAGCCGGCGCCGATGGTGGCTCCGGCACCGACCGTCACGGGCGCCACCAGCTGGGTGTCCGAACCGATGAAGGCGTCATCCCCGATCACCGTGCGGTGCTTGTTGGCGCCGTCGTAGTTGCAGGTGATGGTGCCGGCGCCCACGTTGACGCCCCGGCCGATGGTGGTGTCGCCGATGTAGCTCAGATGGTTGACCTTGGAGCCTTCGCCCACCTCGGACTTCTTGATCTCCACGAAGTTGCCCACGTGCACGTCGTCCGCCAGGCGGGTACCGGGGCGGATGCGGGCGAAGGGACCGATGCGGGCGCCGGCGCCGATCTCGGCATCCTCGATGACGCTGTGGGGCAGCACTTCGGCGTCCGGGCCGATGCGCACGTTGCGCAGCACGCAGTTGGGGCCGACGCTTACCCGGTCACCGAGCTCGATATCTCCTTCAAGGACGGCATTGACGTCGATGGTCACGTCCCGGCCGGCCGTCAGCGTTCCGCGCAGGTCGAAGCGGGCCGGATCCCGCAGGGTCACGCCCGCGGCCATCACCGCCTCGGCCTGGTGGCGCTGGTAGTGACGCTCCAGCTCCGCCTGCTGGGCCCGGTTGTTCACGCCCAGGATCTCGGCCATGGAGTCGGCCGCCACGGTGCGCACGGGGACCGCCTCGGCGGCGGCCATGGCGATGACGTCGGTGAGATAGTACTCCCCCTGGACATTGGCACTGTCCAGGCGCGTGATCCAGCGCTTGAGGTCTGCGGCCGTGGCGGTGATGAAGCCCGTGTTCACCTCGGTGATGAGCCGCTCGTCCGCGGTGGCGTCCTTCTCCTCCACGATGCGCACCACACGGCCGGCGTCGTCCCGCAGAATGCGTCCGTAGCCGGCGGGATGGCGCAGGTGGGCGGTGAGCAGACCCAGCCCCTCGTCGCCGGCCGCCTGGACCAGCCGCTCCAGGGTCGCGGCGCGGATCAGGGGCACGTCCCCGTAGAGCACCAGCACCCGGCCGGCGTCACCGATGGCGGGCAGGGCCTGGGCCACGGCATGGCCGGTGCCCAGCTGCTCGGCCTGCTCCACCCAGGCCACCTCGTGGCCGGCCAGGGCGGCGCGCACCTGCTCGCCCCCGTGGCCGTAGACCACGAAGGTGGCCTCGGGCTCCAGGGCCTCGGCGGTCTGGATGACATGGGCCAGCAGGGGCCTGCCGCCTACGGGGTGCAGGACCTTGGGCAGGTCCGAGTGCATCCGGGTGCCCTGCCCGGCGGCCAGTATGATGATGCTCAATCCCATGATGCGGCTACCGCGATACCTGTCCTGATCGCGATACGCTACCACAGCACCGGAAGGGTAAGAAGACCGCTGATGGGGAGCCGCGCCGGCTGGGCGGGGGCGTCATCTTCTCCGCCCCCTGAGCGCCTCCCTCCACGGCAGGCGCGCGGGGTCAGGCGCGGCGCCGGTCGCGCAGCTTCTGGATGGTGCGCAGCTGGGCGACGGCCTCGGCCAGCTCGGCCTGGGCGCGCGCATAGTCAAAGTCCGACCGGCGGTCGGCCAGCTGGCGCTCGGCCTGCTCCTTGGCCTGCAGGGCCGCCGCCTCGTCCAGGTCCCGGGCCCGCATGGCGGTGTCGGCCAGCACGGTCACCACATGGGGCTGGACCTCCAGGATGCCCCCCGAGACGAAGAACATCTGTTCCTGGCCTTCGGCGGTCTGCACCCGCACCTCGCCGGGCCTGAGCCGGGTCAGCAGGGCGCTATGGCGGGGCGTGATGCCCACATCCCCCATCTCGGCGGGGGCGAACACCATCGTGACCGTGCCCGAGAAGATCTCGGACTCGGCGCTGACGATGTCGCAGTGCATGGTCATGGCCATAACTGTACCTCAAAACAGCCGCGTTCACCGCAGCCCGGGGCTTGCGGGTTCACAGGGTCTTGGCTTTCTCCACCGCCTCGTCGATGGTGCCGACCATGTAGAACGCCTGCTCCGGCAGATGATCGTACTGCCCGTCGACAATGCCCTGGAAGCCGCGGATGGTCTCTTTCAGGGAGACGTATTTGCCCGCAGAGCCGGTGAACTGCTCGGCCACGAAGAACGGCTGGGACAGGAAGCGCTGGATCTTGCGTGCCCGGGCCACCGCCAGCTTGTCCTCTTCGGACAGCTCGTCCATGCCCAGGATGGCGATGATGTCCCGCAGCTCCTTGTAGCGCTGCAGCGTACCCTGCACCGCCCGGGCGGTGTCGTAGTGCTCCTGGCCCACCACCAGGGGATCGAGCTGGCGGCTGGTGGAGTCCAGGGGATCCACCGCCGGGTAGATGCCCAGCTCGGCGATCTGGCGCGAGAGCACCAGGGTGGCGTCCAGGTGGGCGAAGGTGGTGGCCGGCGACGGGTCGGTGAGGTCGTCCGCCGGCACGTACACCGCCTGGATGGAGGTGATGGAGCCGGTCTTGGTGGAGGTGATGCGCTCCTGCAGGGCGCCCATCTCCTCGGCCAGGGTGGGCTGGTAGCCCACTGCCGAGGGCATGCGCCCCAGCAGGGCGGATACCTCGGTGCCGGCCAGGGTGTAGCGGTAGATGTTGTCCACGAAGAACAGCACGTCGCGGCCTTCCTCGCGGAAGAACTCGGCCATGGTCAGGCCGGTGAGGGCGACGCGCAGACGGTTGCCCGGCGGCTCGTTCATCTGGCCGTAGACCAGGGCCACCTTGTCCAGCACCCCCGAGTCGGTCATCTCGTGGTAGAAGTCGTTGCCCTCCCGGGTGCGTTCGCCCACGCCGGCGAACACGGAGTAGCCGGAGTGCTCGATGGCGATGTTGCGGATCAGCTCCATGAGGGTCACGGTCTTGCCCACCCCGGCGCCGCCGAACAACCCCACCTTGCCGCCCTTGGCGAAGGGGCAGACCAGGTCGATGACCTTGATGCCGGTTTCCAGGATCTCCACCGCGGCTGCCTGCTCGGCGAAGCTCGGCGCCGGGCGGTGGATGGGCCAGGTAGCGTCGGCGCCCACGTCGCCCTTCTCGTCCACCGGCTCACCCAGCACATTCATGATGCGGCCCAGGGTCCTGGTGCCCACG
The DNA here is from genome assembly GCA_035267985.1 of Gammaproteobacteria bacterium. Lineage (GTDB taxonomy): Bacteria > Pseudomonadota > Gammaproteobacteria > DATFLG01 > DATFLG01 > DATFLG01. The sequence continues at coordinate 16,356 of DATFLG010000272.1, forward strand.
GGCACGGAAATGGGTGCGCCGGTGTTGAGCACGTCCAGGCCGCGGCGCAGGCCGTCGGTGGAGCCCATGGCGATGGTGCGCACCACACCGTCGCCCAGCTGCTGCTGCACCTCCAGGGTCAGTTGCGCCTCTTCGACGTTCAGCGCGTCGTAGACCTTCGGCACGGATTCGCGCGGGAACTCCACGTCGACCACGGCGCCGATGATTTCAACGATGTTGCCCGAGCTCATGTTTCGGTCCTCTTCCAATTTCAAATTTCTGTCGCCGGCGCCCGGGGGCTCCGACGCGAACATGTCCAGCTGCATGGCTGCGCGCGCCTCAGACGGCGGCGGCGCCGCTGACGATCTCGGAGATCTCCTGGGTAATGGCCGCCTGGCGCGCCTTGTTGTAGACCAGCTGCAGCTCCTCGATGAGGTTGCCGGCGTTGTCCGAAGCGGCCTTCATGGCCACCATGCGCGCAGCCTGCTCCGAGGCGATATTCTCCACCACGCCCTGGTAAACCAGCGATTCGATGTAGCGCTGCAGCAGGGCGTCCATCACCGGCCGGGAGTCGGGCTCGTACAGGTAATCCCAGTGGTGGGTCAGATCCTGGATGGGGCTTTCCCCGGACTGCACCGGCAGCAGCTGCTCCATCACCGGGCGCTGGGTCATGGTGTTGACGAAGTCGTTGTAGGCCACGTACAGCCGGTCGATGGTGCCCTGCTCGTAGGCGTCCAGCATCACCCGCACGCTGCCGATCAGGTCGTTGATGCCGGGGCTGTCCCCCAGGTGCGTGGCCTGGGCGGTGATGTTGCCCCCCAGGCGCTTGAAGAAGGCGGCCGCCTTCTGGCCGACGATTCCCAGGTCGATTTCGTGATTCTGGTCGCGCCACTGCTTCATCCTGGCGACCACCGTCTTGAACAGGTTGACGTTCAGCCCGCCGCACAGGCCGCGGTCGCTGGAAATGACGATGACACCCACGCGCCGGGTTTCGCGCTCCACCAGGTACGGATGCTGGTATTCGGGATGGGCGTGGGCCAGATGGGTGACCACGTTGCGCATCTTGTCGGCGTAGGGCCGCGAGGCCAGCATGCGATCCTGGGCCTTGCGCATCTTGCTCGCCGCGACCATCTCCATGGCCTTGGTGATCTTCTGCGTGTTCTGGATGCTCCGGATCTTGGTCCGTATCTCTTTTGCGCCAGCCATTGCTACGTGCCTGTCGTTGGGGGGCGTCCGGCGGCGGGCCGCCGGCTGTGCTCAGGATGCCCCTGCATCAATACGCGTGATTGGCCTTGAAGTCCTCCACTGCCTTGCGCAGCGCACCCTCGACCTCGTCGTTGTACTCCGGGGTCTGGTCGATGCGCTCGAGCAGCTCGGCCTGGCTGGAGCGCATGTACGCCAGCAGCGCGGCCTCGAAGTCCACCACCTTCTTGATGTCCACATCGTCGAGAAAGCCCTCGTTGGCGGCAAACAGGGAGACGGCCATCTCCGCCACCGACATGGGCGAGTACTGCTTCTGCTTCATCAGCTCAGTGACCCGTTGGCCGCGCTCGAGCTGCTTGCGGGTGGTCTCGTCCAGGTCCGAGGCGAACTGGGCAAAGGCAGCCAGCTCCCGGTACTGGGCCAGGGCCAGGCGCACGCCGCCGCCCAGCTTCTTGATGATCTTGGTCTGGGCCGAGCCGCCCACCCGGGACACCGACAGCCCGGCATTGATGGCCGGACGGATGCCCGCATTGAACAGGTCCGACTCCAGGAAGATCTGCCCGTCGGTGATGGAGATGACGTTGGTGGGCACGAAGGCCGACACGTCACCGGCCTGGGTCTCGATGATGGGCAGGGCGGTCAGGGAGCCGGTCTGGCCCTTGACCTTGCCGCCGGTGAGCTTCTCCACTTCCTTGGCGTTGATGCGCGCGGCGCGCTCCAGCAGCCGGGAGTGCAGGTAGAACACGTCACCGGGGTAGGCTTCGCGGCCCGGCGGGCGGCGAAGCAGCAGGGACACCTGCCGGTAGGCCCAGGCCTGCTTGGTCAGGTCGTCGTAGATGATCAGGGCGTCCTGGCCGTTGTCCCGGAAGTACTCGCCCATGGCGCAGCCGGCATAGGGGGCGATGAACTGCAGGGCCGCGGACTCGGCGGCGGCGGCGGCCACCACCACCGTGTGGTCCATGGCGCCGTGCTCTTCGAGCTTGCGCACCACGGCGGCGATGGAGGAGTTCTTCTGGCCCACCGCCACGTAGATGCATTTGATGCCCTTGCCCTTCTGGTTGATGATCGCGTCCACCGCCACGGCGGTCTTGCCGGTCTGGCGGTCGCCGATGATCAGCTCGCGCTGGCCGCGGCCGATGGGCACCATGGCGTCGATGGCCTTCAGCCCGGTCTGCACCGGCTGGTCCACGGACTGGCGGGCGATGACGCCGGGGGCGATCTTCTCGATGGGGGACGTGCCCGCCGCCTCGATGGGACCCTTGCCGTCGATGGGCTCGCCCAGGGAGTTGACCACGCGGCCCAGCAGGGCCTCGCCCACGGGCACCTCCAGGATGCGGCCCGTGCACTTGACGGTATCGCCCTCGGAGATGTGCTTATAGTCGCCGAGAATCACCGCGCCCACGGAATCGCGCTCCAGGTTGAGCGCCATGCCGTAGGTGTCGCCGGGGAATTCGATCATCTCCCCCTGCATGACGTCGGCCAGCCCGTGCAGACGGGCGATGCCGTCGGTGAGGCTGACCACCGTGCCTTCGGTGCGGGCCTCCGCCGCCGCCTCGAACTTGGAGATGCGGCTCTTGATCAGCTCGCTGATTTCAGTGGGATTGAGTTGCATAAACTTTGTCCTCTTCAGTGACTGAGGGCGCTGCCCAGTCGGGCCAGCCTGCCCCGCACCGAACCGTCGATAACCAGATCGCCCGCGCGGATGACGGCGCCGCCCAGCAGCGTCTCGTCCACCCGGCTCTCGAGCTGCACCTCGCGGCCCAGGCGCCGCTTGAGGGCCTCGCTCACCGCCCTGGCCTGAGCGTCGCTCACCGGCTGGGCGCTGATCAGCTCGGCCTGCACCGCGCCCTCGGCCTCGCTGCGCATCTGATCGTAGAGCCGTGCGATCTCCGGCAGGGTGGTCAGGCGCCGGTTGTGCGCCAGCAGGCGCACCGTATTGCGCCCGGTATCGTCCAGAGCGTCGCCGGCGATCTCCACGAACAGGTCGGCGAGCTGGCTCTCGGTGAGCCGCGGGTTGTCGATGAGGGCGCCCAGCTGCGGATCGACCGCGATGGCCGCCAGCAGGTTCAGGGTCTCGGACCAGGGCGCCAGACGGTCCTGCTCGCGGGCCAGCTCGAAGATGGCCTGGGCGTAGGGGCGTGCGATGGTGGTCAGTTCAGCCATGGCAGTGCCCCTAGATCTGCGCGACCAGCTTGTTGAGCAGCTCGCTGTGGGCCTTCTCGTCGATCTCCCGCTCCAGGATCTTCTCCGCCCCGGACACGGCCAGGCCGGCCACCTGGGAGCGCAGCTCCTCCTTGACCCGGTTCAGCTCCTGGTCGATCTCGGCGCGGGCGGCCGCCAGCAGGCGGTCGCCTTCGCTGCGGGCATCGGCCTTGGCCTCCTCGACGATCTCGGTGGCGCGTTTCTCGGCCCGGGAAATGATCTCGGCAGCCTGGCCCTTTGCTTCGTGAAGCAATTCCGTGGCCCGGTCTTCGGCCAGCTGCTGCTCATGCCGGCCGCGCTCGGCGGCGGCCAGGCCATCGGCGATGCGCTGCTGACGGTTCTCCATCATCTGGAGCATGGGGCCCCAGAGGAAGCGTTTCACGAACCATACCAGCAGCGCGAACGTGATGATCTGGCCCAGCAGTGTAAGGATGCTGACACTCACGTTCGGACTCCTTCGTTAGAGCGTTGCAGATAAGGAAGTCGGGTGAGTGACGATCAGCCCCCGGCGGCCTTCGCGACGGCGTTGGCGGCGGCGCTCACAAAGGGATTCGCGAAAATGAACCACATGGAGATACCCAGCACGATCATCGGGAAAGCCTCCATCAGACCGCCGGTGAACAGCATCTGGCCCATGAGCTGCGGGCGCATCTCGGGCTGGCGGGCGATGCCCTCGATGTACTTGGAGCAGATCATGCCCCAACCCAGTGCCGAACCCAGCCCCGCGGCGGCCAGGATGATGCCCACGCCCATCGCCGTGTAGCTGTAGATGGTTGCGATCATGTCCGGAGTCATGGTGACGTTCTCCTCGAGTTGTGCCGTTTCGTGAATAGAAAAACCGGGGGCCGCGCGCCCATCAGTGCTCGTCCTGGTGCGCGAGCGCCAGGTACACGATGGTCAACAGCATGAATATGAAGGCCTGCAGAGTGATCACCAGTATGTGGAAGATCGACCAGAGCATGCCCAGGGTTATTTCGAAAGGCAGCATGTACCAGGCAAAGCCCAGCAGGGCGATGAGCATGAACAGCAGCTCGCCGGCGAACATGTTGCCGAAAAGACGCAGCGCCAGGCTGACTGGCTTGGCGATCTCCTCGATGGCGGTCATCACCACGTTGATCGGGAACAGGAACGGGCCGAACGGGTGGGTCAGAAACATCTTGATGTAGCCCACCGGGCCGCGCACCTTGATGTTGTAGTAGATGATCAGGGCGAACACGGTCAGGGCCATGGCGAAGGTGGTGGCCAGGTCCGTGGTGGGCACCACCCGCAGGTGATTGCCGCCCAGGGCCTGGGCGGTCGTGGGCAGCAGATCCACGGGGATCAGGTCCATGAAGTTCATCAGCCAGACCCACACGAAGATGGTGAGCCCCAGGGGGCCGATGAGAGGGTTCCTGCCCGGGAAGATGTCGCGGACCTGCTGGTCCACGAACTCCACCATGGCTTCCAGGAAATTCTGCAGGCCGCCGGGCTTGTCCTCCCTGAGACTGCGCCCGATCTTCCAGCTCACCCAGATCATCAGGCCGGCCAGCAGCCAGCTGAAGAGCATGGTATCCAGGTGCAGGGTCCAGATGCCGTGGCCGACCTGCCAGTTGTGAAGGTGGTGCTGAATGTACTCAACGGGGTTGAGGCCGCCCCCGCCGGCCTGCGGCGCTGCTGATTCGCTCACTGCACTGCTCCCACAAGACTTGTCGCCAGGCCGTGCCCCACCGACACGACCGAACCAAAACTGTTTGCCGGCCCGGGCGGCGCAGCGGCCTCAGACCGGGGAATCCGATGCGCCGCGGGCGGCGATCAGGTAGCCGGCCTGGGCCGCGGCGAAAGCCAGCAGCAGGGGCAGGGGCGGCAGGTGCAGCACGCCCATGCCCAGGCCGAAGCCGGCCAGGGTAAACACGAACCGTTCCACGGCGCCGAAGTACAGGGTGAGGGTCCCGCGCGCTGCGCTCGCCTCCGCCGCCTTGCCCGCGCGCTGCACTCGCAGGCCCAGTAATAAGGTGTTGACCAGGGCGATGCCCCCGCCGAAGAGCGCAGCGGGTACCGCCGGCTGCCGGCCCAGAACCAGGTAGGCCCCGGCCACCGCAGCCACCACAACAGCCTGTATTATCAATAACTTACGCATACCGCTCGCGGTCACTCGGCGCTTTCGGGCGCCCGCAGGCACCCTCACGCCGGGTCGCGTGCGGCAGACGGCGATCGAATCGGTTCCCGCAGCATGCCCGGGCGGCCTCTGACGGGCCACCTGCGGCCACCTTCGTCGGGGCGCGCAGTATAAAGACTCCATCTGCCAGGGTCAATGATGGCGGGATAAGGATAGGTTATAACTTCGTGTTTTCCGTCTCTTGGGGCCGGTTTTAGACGAAGTCTTACTGGCAGCTAACGGATTCTTTCCAGAATGCCGTCCAGCTCGTCCAGGCTGGTGTAGCGGATCACCAGGCGACCCTTGCCGCCGGCGCTGTGCTGGATCTGCACCCCCGCCCCCAGGCGGTCGGCGAGGGTCTGCTCCAGGCGGCGGATATCCGGGTCCGCCTTGGGTGCCGCCGGCGCCGGCTTGCGGCCCGAGGACTCCAGGCGCTTGACCAGCCGTTCGGTTTCCCGCACCGACAGCCCCTTGGCCACCACCTCCCGGGCCGCTGTGCTCTGGGCACCGGCCCGCAGGGAGAGCAACGCACGGGCGTGGCCCATTTCCAGCTCTCCATGCTCCACCAGGGCCTTGACGTCGTCGTTGAGCTCCAACAGGCGCAGCAGGTTGGTCACGGCGGTGCGCGAGCGGCCCACGGCATCCGCGGCCTGCTGGTGGGTCATTTCGAATTCGCCGATCAGCCGCTCCAGGGCCCGGGCTTCCTCCAGGGGATTGAGATTCTCCCGCTGGATGTTCTCGATCAGGGCCATGGCAATGGCCGCCTGGTCGGGCACGTCGCGCACCACCGCCGGCACCTCGTGCAGCCCGGCCAGCTGCGCGGCCCGCCAGCGGCGCTCCCCGGCGATGATCTCGTAGCGCTCGGCGCCGATGGGGCGCACCACAATGGGCTGCACCACCCCCTGGGCCCGGATGGAGTCCGCCAGGTCCTGCAGGGTATCGGTGTGCATGTCCAGGCGCGGCTGGTACTTGCCCCGCTGGATCACGTCCACCGGCAGCCGGCGCAGCTCCCCCTCGGTGACGGCCCCCTGGCCCTCGCGGCCGGCGGGGGCGCCACTGTTGCTGAGGAGGGCTTCCAGGCCTCGCCCGAGGCCGCGCTTCTTGACTGCCATAACTGTTGCCGGTCGCTGAGTGGGAGGTGAATCGGGTCCCGAAGGCTATTGAACGGGGCTTTGGGTTTCAGCCGCAGGGACCGGCTCGTCGGCGCCGCCTGCACGCCGGATCATTTCGCCGGCCAGCGCCAGGTAGGCGAGGGCGCCGCGGGATGACCTATCATAGCCCAAAACCGGCAGCCCATGGCTGGGGGCCTCCGCCAGGCGCACGTTGCGCGGCACCACGGTGCGGTAGACCTGATCCCCGAAGTGGGTCAGCAGCTGCGCGGCCACCTCGTTGGCCAGGTTGTTGCGCGCATCGAACATGGTGCGCAGCAAGCCCTCGGTGTGAAGATGCGGATTCACCGTGGCACGGATATGCTCGACGGTCTCCAGCAGCGCGGTCAGCCCTTCCAGGGCGTAGTACTCGCACTGGATGGGAATGAGCACCCCGTCAGCGGCCGCCAGCGCATTGATGGTGAGCATGTTCAGGGCCGGTGGACAATCGATGAGGATGAAGTCGTACTCGTCCCGGATCGCTCCCAGGGCGTCGCCCAGCCGGCGTTCCCGGTTCGGAGCGTTCATGAGCTGGACCTCGGCCGCGGTCAGATCGCTGTTGCCGGGCAGCAGCCAGTAGCCGGCGGCTTCGGCATGGACGATCGCTTCCCGCGCGCTGCGCTCCCCCAGCAGCACGTCGCAGCCGCTCATCTCCACCTCGTGTTTGTTCACGCCGCTGCCCATGGTGGCGTTGCCCTGGGGATCCAGGTCCACCACCAGCACCCGCCGGCGGGTGACGGCCAGGGAAGCCGCCAGATTCACGCAGGTGGTGGTCTTGCCCACCCCGCCCTTCTGATTGGTGATCGCGATGATCCTGCCCATGACACATCCCCGCACGCCGACCCGGGCCGTGCGCTGAAGAAGCCGATGACTGACGATTCTGCCACAGACGGCGGCCCCGGGCCGAGAAACTTGGGCCGGGGCGCTATCGCGCGGCTCAGGCGGGATGCGGTGCCATGATCACCAGATGGCGCTGGGCATCCAGGTCCGGCACGTGCAGGGGAATCACTTTGTGCACCACGGAGCGGTCCGCCAGGGCCTCCATCTCGGCCACCGGATAGACCCCCTTCATGGCCAGAATCAGGCCCTCCGGGGAACACAGACGTGCCGCTTCCCGGTAGATGTCCCCGAGGGAGGAGAAAGCCCGGGTGACGACGGTGTCGAAGGGCTGCTCCGGCCCGTAGGCCTCCAGCCGGGTATGGACCACCTCCACGTTGTCCAGGCCCAGATCGGCGACCGCCTGCTGGACAAAGCGTGTCTTCTTTCCGCTGCTGTCCAGCAGCACGAACTGCCAATCGGGACGGGCCACGGCCAGGGGAATGCCGGGCAGACCGGCACCGGTGCCCACGTCCAGTACCCGGGGCCCGTGCACGTAGTGCAGCACCGCGAGGCTGTCCAGAACATGGCGGCCGATCATGTCCTGGGGCTTGCGCACCGAAGTGAGGTTGTAGACCCGGTTCCACTTGGTGAGCAGGCCGATGAAGCGCAGCAGGCTGTGCTGCATGTCCTCGCTCAGTGACAGGTCCAGGGCCTTCAGACCGCGGTCCAGCATCGCTTCCATTGCCATTGTGCGCTCCCTTGGCGTTGCGGATCCCGGGCGGGGCCGCGCGGCCACACCCGGGGCCGGCGCGCCATTCATGCGCTGCGGCGCCGAGTGCCTCCGTATCGTTTCAGATGCACGAGCAGCAGGGAAATCGCCGCCGGGGTGACGCCGGGGATGCGGGCCGCCTGCCCCACGGTGAGCGGCCGGGATGCCTGGAGCTTCTCGCGCACCTCGGCTGACAGCCCCCGGATGGCACCATAGTCGAGATCCTCCGGCACCGCCTGCTCGTCGTGACGCCGGTGACGCTCGATCTCCGCCTGCTGACGCTCGATGTAACCCGCGTATTTGGTCTGCACTTCAACCTGCTCGCCGGCCGCGGGATCGTCCAGGGCCGGGCCGATGCCCGGCAGGGCGGTGAGCCGGGCGTAGGACACCTCCGGGCGGCGAAGCAGGTCCAGGGCCCGCTGCTCCCGGGCCAGGGGCGCGCCCAGCAGCTCGGCCACTGCCCGGGCCTGGGGGCCTTCCGGGCGCACCCGGAGCTGCGCCAGACGCCTGCGTTCCCCGTCCACGGCCTCGCGCTTGGCTGCGAAGACGCGCCACCGGGCGTCGCCCACCAGTCCGAGCTCGCGGCCCGCCGGGGTCAGGCGCATGTCGGCATTGTCTTCGCGCAGCAGCAGCCGGTATTCGGCCCGGCTGGTGAACATCCGGTAGGGCTCGGCCGTACCGCGGGTGATCAGATCGTCCACCAGCACGCCGAGATAGGCCTCATCCCGCCGCGGCCACCAGGGCTCGCGGTCCTGTACCCGCCGGGCCGCATTGAGGCCCGCCAGCAGCCCCTGGGCCGCGGCCTCCTCGTAGCCGGTGGTGCCGTTGATCTGGCCGGCGAAGTAGAGCCCCTCGATGTGCCTCGTCTCCAGGGTGTAGCGCAGGTCCCGGGGATCGAAGAAATCGTACTCGATAGCGTAGCCGGGCCGGGTGATGTGGGCGCGTTCCAGGCCCGGCACGGCCCGCACCAGCTCGACCTGCACCTCGAAGGGCAGGCTGGTGGAAATGCCGTTGGGATAGACCTCGTGGGTGTCCAGCCCTTCCGGCTCCAGGAAGATCTGATGGGACTGCCTGTCCGCAAAGCGCACCACCTTGTCTTCGATGGAGGGGCAGTAGCGGGGCCCCACCCCTTCGATGAGACCGGAGTACATGGGCGAGCGGTCCAGACTGGCGCGGATGATGTCATGGACCGCCGGACTGGTGCGGGTGATATGGCACGCCACCTGGGGGGGCGGCTCACCGGAGCGGCCCAGATAGGAGAAGGCCGGCAGCGGCCGGTCCCCCGGCTGGGGCTCGAGGCGAGTGTAATCGATGGTACGCCCGTCGATGCGCGGCGGGGTGCCCGTCTTCAGACGCTCCACCCGCAGGGGCAGCTCCCGCAGCCGCCGGGCCAGGGCATTGGCGGGCGGGTCGCCCGCCCGGCCGCCTTCGAAATTGCTGGGGCCGATGTGGATGCGCCCGCCGAGGAAAGTTCCCACGGTCAGCACCACCGTGGGCGCCCCGAAACGAAGACCCATCCGGGTCACCACACCGGTAATGCGGTCCCCCTGCACCACCAGGTCGTCCACCGCCTGCTGGAACAGCATCAGGTTGGGCTGGTTCTCCAGCGCCTGGCGCACCGCGGATTTGTACAGCGCCCGGTCGCACTGGGCGCGGGTGGCACGCACGGCGGGGCCCTTGCGGGCGTTGAGGGTGCGGAACTGGATGCCCGCCCGGTCGGCGGCGCGGCCCATGAGCCCGCCCAGGGCGTCGATCTCCCGCACCAGATGGCCCTTGCCGATGCCCCCGATGGCCGGATTGCAGCTCATCTGGCCCAGGGTCTCGATGTTGTGGGTCAGCAGCAGGGTGCGCACTCCCATCCGGGCCGCGGCCAGTGCCGCCTCGGTGCCGGCGTGTCCGCCGCCTACCACAATGACGTCAAAATGGTCCTGAAAGTGCATGTGCGAAGCCGGAGAGGTGCGGTGAAACCCCGCCATTCTAGGCCAGTGGCGCTGGGTACGCTAATGTAGAGGCCGGGAGATGCCGGAGGTTCCCTGTGGAAGAGGCGCCCCGCAGCGGTCGGGACCCGGTCCGGCATGACCCTTTTCGCCAACAACAAGCGGCCAAAGCCGCGACAGGGAGGATGGCATGTCGCAATTCAATCGCGTCAGAGGATGGATGTTAGCAGGTACGCTGTGCTGCGCCGCGGCGGCTGCCGGTGCGCCCGGCGCCGAAGCGGGGGTGCTCAATGTCCCCGGGGATTTTCCCGGCTCGTTCAGCATGAACCTGCTGGGAGGATTCATGGCGGTGGACAACCCCGGCTCGGGCGGATCTGTGGTCGGGGGTGGACTGCTCAACGCACCCGTCGTATCGAGCGTGGCCGAACCCATCCGGTTCGACGCCGGGGCCTTCGACGGCGTTGGCCCGGGTGCGGGGTCATCCGCACTGACCCTGACCTCCGTGGATCACTGGCATATCGCTTCCGCACAGGTGTTCGGGTCACCGGTGGAGTTCTACATAGACGGGGCGGGCACCGGGACCCTGGTGGATCATGCCGGCAGCACCAGCGGCGACTGGACTCTGGCGGTGCCCCTGCATGCCACCTGGATTGGCAACGACTTCGTGTTCCCCGACTTCGTGCTGAGCACGGCGGCCAGCTACACCTACTATCCGAGGGGGCTGAGCTACCCATCTTCGTCCAGCCTCAAGACCGTCAGCGGCCAGGCCATGGACTATGCCACCGGAGATGCATTCCTGGTGGGTCAGAGCGCTTCTGGCTTCGACAACGGTCCGTTCCCGGGGCTGCGGGTCACCATCGGTCTTTACGGCAACGACCCCACCACGATTCCCGAGCCGGGCACCTTGTGGATCATGGCCCCGGGTTTGCTGGCCCTGGGTTGGAGGACGCGGCGCCGGGACCGTTTCGGCCTCCCTGGCACCTGAAACCGGGCAGCAGCACCGGGGAATCCGGGGAGGGGTGAGGGCCGCGCCCGGTGGCGGTTGGCAACCGTCGCTTTCCGCGGCGCGTTGGCTTTCTGCCCGGATTCCACTTCGCTCCATCGGCGAACCGCCGTCGTCGTAGCCGGAGCAGACGGCCCGGATGAAGCGCAGCGCAACGATGATGAAGACCCGGTGAACGCAGCGTGAGGGACGGGCCCGGCGCGGTCACTTGCCGATGCAGAAGCTGGAGAAGATACGCCCCAGCAGGTCGTCGCTGGTGAACTCCCCGGTGATCTCGTTCAAGGCCTGCTGAGCCTGACGCAGCTCCTCGGCCAGCAACTCGCCGGCCCGATGGCGGGTGAGCTGGTCATGGCCGGCCTGCACATGGCCGTGGGCGCGACTGAGGGCATCCAGGTGCCGGCGCCGGGCCATGAAACCGCCCTCGCCCTGGTCCTGATAGCCCATCACCATCTTCAGATGAGTGCCCAGGGCATCCAGCCCCGCGCCGGTGCGCGCCGACACCGCCACCACTTCGTCCTCCATCAGGCCCGCCGCCCGGCCGGTGACATCGGCCTTGTTCAGCACCACGGTGCGGGGCAGGTCGGCCGGCAGGCGGGCAAGGATGGCGTCCTCGGCATCCCCCCAGCCCGCAGCGTCGTCCACCACCAGCAGCATGCGGTCGGCGGCTTCGATGGCCGCCCAGGCCCGGCGGATCCCTTCGCGCTCCACGGGTTCGTCGGTGTCACGCAGCCCGGCGGTATCGATCACATGCACGGGCATGCCGTCGATCTGGATATGCTCGCGCAGCAGGTCCCGGGTGGTGCCGGCCACCTCCGTGACGATGGCCGTGTCCCGTCCGGCCAGGGCGTTGAGCAGGCTGGACTTGCCGGCGTTGGGCTGTCCCCCGATCACCAACGTCATCCCTTCGCGCAGCAGACAGCCCTGGCGGGCGCGGGCCTCCAGGTCCCGGAAATCCGCCTCCAGGGCATCGAGGCGGCTGGCTACGGTGGCGTCGCCCAGGAAATCCACTTCTTCCTCGGGAAAGTCGATGGCCGCTTCCACGTACAGGCGCAGGGCGATGAGCGCCTCGGTCAGGGCATGAACGCGCCCGGAGAAGGCCCCTTCCAGGGACCGGGCCGCCGCCCGCGCCGCCTGGGCGCTGCCGGCGTCGATCAGGTCGGCCACCGCCTCGGCCTGAGCCAGGTCCAGCTTGTCGTTCAAAAAGGCCCGCTGGGAGAATTCGCCGGGGCGGGCTGCCCGGCAGCCCAGGGCCAGCACCCGGGCCAGGAGCAAGTCCAGCACCACCGGACCGCCGTGGGCGTGCAGCTCCAGCACCGCCTCGCCGGTGAAGGACCGGGGCGCGGGAAAGTACAGCACCAGCCCTTCATCGATGGGCTGGCCGGCATCGTCCAGGAGCCGGTGCAGCTCGGCGGTGCGCGGCTGGGGCAGACGGCCGGTCAGGGTCCGGGCGACGGCCGGGGCCGCGGGCCCCGAGATACGCACGATGCCCACCCCGCCGCGCCCCGGGGGGGTGGCGATGGCGGCGATGGTATCGCGGGCGTCATGGGTCATGAGCGTGAGGCACCGGGCCGGCGCACAGGCGCAACGTCAATTACAGGGGCGCCGCCCGGGCGTGGCAAGGGCAGGCTCCCCCGGGCGGGGGATGGGCGCGGAGCGGCGCCGGTCAGGCCTTTGCGCCGCGCTCGATGCGCCGGGTGATGCTCCACTGCTGGGCGATGGACAGGGTGTTGTTGACCACCCAGTACAGCACCAGTCCCGAGGGGAAGAAGGCGAAGAAGGCGGTGAAGGCAATGGGCAGCACCATCATCATCTTCTTCTGCAGCGGGTCCATGGGCGCCGGGTTGAGCCGGTTCTGGATCAGCATGGTCACGCCCATGATCAGCGGCAGCACGTAGTACGGATCCGGCGTGGACAGGTCATGTATCCACAGGACCCACGGCGCTTGACGCAGCTCCACGCTCTCCAGCAGCACCCAGTACAGGGCGATGAAGACGGGAATCTGCACCACGATGGGCAGGCACCCCCCCAGGGGGTTGATCTTTTCGGTCTTGTACAGCTCCATCATGGCCTGGTTGAGGCGCTGCTTGTCGTCGCCGTAGCGCTCGCGCAGGGCTTTCAGCCGCGGGGCCATCTTGCGCATCTGGGCCATGGAGCGGTAGCTGGTTTCGGAGAGCTTGTAGAACGCGGCCTTGATCAGAATGGTCAGGACGATGATCGCCCAGCCCCAGTTGCCCAGAAAACCATGGAGCTTGGACAGGGCCCAGAAGATGGGCTGTGCCAGAACGGTCAACTTGCCGTAGTCCACGGTCAGGTCGAGGCCGGGCGCGACGGTGGCCAGGCGGTTCTGCAGCTTGGGCCCCAGATACAGGCGGCTCTTGTAATCGTGGTCGGCACCCGGAGCGATGGTCACCGCCGGGGCCACCATCCCGATCACGTAGCGCGAATGGGACAGCACCTTGGTGTAGTAGTGGTCCGTGAGGCCGGCCGGGGGGATCACCGCCCCCAGGAAGTAATGCTGGGTCATGGCGGCCCAGCCGCCCTTGATGTCCCGAGACAGGTTCTGCTTGACCATCTGGGAAAAATCGATCTTCTGGAACTTGTCCTCGGGGCTGTAGATCACGCCGCCCATGTAGGTGTGGATAAAGGCGGTGGCCCCCGGCTCGGCAACCTGGGTGCGCTGGAGCTGGCGGTAGACCCGGCCCGTCCAGGGCTTGGAGGAGCCATTGTGGACCTTGTGCTCCAGGTTCACCACGTAACTGCCCCGGTGGAAGGTGTAGATCTTGGTGACCGTCACGCCTTCGGGGCTGCGCCAGTGCAGAGCCACCTTCACGCTGTTCTGGCCGGCGCCGAGCTTGTAGTCGGTTCGGTCGGCGGTGTACTGGACATGATGGGTGGGCTGGGGGCCGTCGCTGGTGAGCAGGCCCGACTGGAGCACGAACAGCTTCGGCAACGTGTCGTTCATCAGCACGAAGGGCTGATCGGGCTTCTTGGCCGATACCGCATAGTGGGGCAGCACCAGCCGACGCAGGTCGCCGCCGGTGGTGTCCAGGGTGGCCCGCATGATGTCCGTGTCCACGTGGATGCGCCGGGCGGTGGGCAGCACCCGGGTGGGGGTGGCCTGGGCCGGTTGCTGCCGGGGTTTGGCGGCCCCGGTGCTGGGAGGCAGATCAGTATGGGCCACACCGGCGCCGTCCCGGGCCGCTGCCGGGGCGCCGGGGCCCGCCGGCGCCGCCTTGCCCGCGGGCTGGCTGCCGGCGGCGCCCTGTGCCTGGGTGCCGGGCGCGGGCTGGCTGGTGGTGGTGGGGGTCGGGTGCCTGCCGCCGTAATCCTGCTGCCAGGCGGCCCAGATCATCATTACCACCACGACCAGGGCGACGAACAGGAGCAGGCGCTGGTTATCCATGGCTGCCCCCGGGCTTGCGCTGGGACGGGTGGGTCTCGACCCGGCGCCACACCGTGTCCGGGACCGGGTCGACGCCGCCCGGGTGCCAGGGATGGCAGCGGCTCAGTCGGCGCAGGGCGAGCCAGCCGCCGCCCACGATGCCGTGGCGCTCGATGGCCGACTCCGCGTAATGGGAACAGGTGGGATAGAAACGGCAGTGCTGGCCCAACCAGGGGCTGAGGGCATAGCGGTACAGCTTTATCAACAGGATCAGGACTGTTCGCATCGAGAGGCCAGGCGTTTCCAGTGCATGTTCAGGCTGCGCCGCAGCTCGGCGTTGTTCTTACGGTCGATGCCGGGACGGCCCAGGACGACCACGTCCAGGCCGGCCAGGCGGTCGCCTTCGCGGCGCAGGCTTTCGCGGATGATCCGCTTGATGCGGTTACGGGCCACCGCCCGGCGGGCCACCTTGCGGGAGATCGCCAGGCCCAAACGGGGATGGGACAAGCCGTTGGGCCGGGCGAGAACCGTCATGCACGCATCGCTGGAGCGGAGCCGGCCCTTGAAGACCCGTTGGTACTCGGACGCTCGTGTGAGACGTGCACGTCGGGGAAAGCGTTCCGAGCCCGAAGCCAAAGAGCGGCGTGTCAGACCGACAGCCGCGCCCGACCTTTGGCCCGGCGCGCCTTCAGCACCAGACGGCCGTTCTTGGTGCGCATGCGGGCACGGAAGCCGTGAGCACGCTTGCGCTTGAGCTTGCTGGGTTGGTAGGTGCGCTTCATGAGCCAATCCTGTCGAGAATCAAGTAGATAGTCTTTTCCGCCCGCAGGCGTGAAGCCCGAAAGATTACCGGGGGGCGTGGATGGATGTCAACCGCCGCCAACAGGTGGGGTTCGCACCGGACAGGGTGTGGATAACACCCGGGATCGGGTATAGACTGCGTTGCTCCCCCGTTCGTCATGTCACTCGCCCGCGTGAGGTTGGTACCGTTGGAAGCGCCGCTCTGGAAGAAGTGTCTCGACCGCCTGGAAGGCGAATTGCCGGAGCAGCAGTTCAACACGTGGATACGGCCCCTGCAGGCCGTCGAAGAACAGGGGGCCCTGCGCCTGCTGGCGCCCAACCGGTTCGTCCTGGACTGGGTCAAGGACCATTTTCTCGCCCGCATCAGTGCCAGTGTCTCGGACCTGGCCAGTGAGACGGCGCCGTCGGTGCATCTGGAAATCGGCAGCCACCAGGCCGACAGACCGGTGCCGGCGGCCGCCCCCGCTGCCAGCGCGCCCGGCCCGGCCCGCCGGCCGGTGGCGCCGCCCACACCCGGCAGCAACAGTCTGAACCGCACCTTCACGTTCGAGAATTTCGTGGAGGGCAAATCCAACCAGCTGGCCAAAGCGGCCTCCATCCAGGTGGGGGAGAACCCGGGCGGGGCCTACAACCCGCTGTTCATCTACGGCGGCGTCGGCCTGGGCAAGACCCACCTGATGCACGCCGTAGGCAACCTGATGCTGGAGCTCAAGCCCGGCGCCCGCATCATCTATCTGCATTCCGAGCGTTTTGTGGCGGACATGGTCAAGGCGCTGCAGCACAACGCCATCAACGATTTCAAGCGCTACTATCGTTCCGTGGATGCCCTGCTCATCGACGATATCCAGTTCTTCGCCGGCAAGGAACGCTCCCAGGAGGAGTTCTTCCATACCTTCAATTCCCTGCTGGAGGGCCAGCAGCAGGTGATCCTCACCTGCGACCGGTACCCGAAGGAGGTCGAAGGTCTGGAGGAGCGGCTCAAGTCCCGGTTTGGCTGGGGACTGACGGTGGCCATCGAACCTCCGGAGCTGGAAACCCGGGTGGCCATTCTCAAGAGCAAGGCGGCCCAGTCCCAGATCGACATGCCCAACGAGGTGGCCTTCTTCGTTGCCAAACGGATCCAGTCCAACATCCGGGAGCTGGAGGGGGCCCTGCGGCGCGTGATGGCCAGCTCCCGGTTTACCGGCCGGCCCATCACCCTGGACTTCGCCAAGGAAGCCCTGCGGGACCTGCTGGCCTTGCAGGACAAGCTGATATCCATTGAGAATATTCAGAAGACCGTCGCGGAATACTACAAGATCCGGGTGGCGGATCTGCTGTCGGCGCGGCGCAGCCGCTCCATCACCCGTCCGCGGCAGCTGGCCATGGCCCTGGCCAAGGAGGTGACCAGCCACAGCCTGCCAGAGATCGGCGACGCCTTCGGCGGGCGGGACCACACCACCGTGCTCCATGCCTGCCGGAAAATGGCCGAATTGCGCGACGCCGACATGCGCATCAAGGAGGACTACTACAACCTGTTGAGAACCCTGACCACATGATGTGGATAACCTGTGGGGAAGCTGACGGGCCGAAAGTTGTCCACAGCAGTGCACATGTCATCCACAGGCTGTCCGGAGCTTCTGCAAAGGGTTGTGATTAATACAAGGCGTTGATTAATAATACGTAATAAGGCTTTCGCACAGGCAGCAGGCGGACTAATAGTCACTACAGTAATTCAGAATATCAATATTTATATTGATAAGAACGCATCGGACAAAGGGCGCCCATGAAATTCCAGATACAGCGGGAAGCGTTGTTGAAACCCCTCCAGCAGATCGTGGGAGTTGTTGAGCGACGTCAGACACTGCCGGTGCTCTCCAACGTGCTGGTGAATGCTTCGGGGGAGGGAATTACGCTCACGGCTACGGACCTGGAAGTGGAGCTCATGGCGAGCACCGTGCAAACCGTGGCCGAACCCGGGGAGACCACGCTGCCGGCCCGCAAGATCCTGGATATCTGCCGGACCCTGCCGGAACAAGCGACCCTGGAGGTCACGGTGGACCAGGAACGGGCGATGGTCCGCTCCGGGCGCAGCCGCTTCACCCTGGCCACCCTGCCGGCTGCCGAGTTTCCGGTGGTCGAGGACGTGAAGGCGGGGCAGAGTTTCGAGGTGCCCCAGAAGGACCTGCGGGAGCTCATCGAACGGACGCACTTCTCCATGGCTCAGCAGGACGTCCGTTACTACCTCAACGGCCTGATGCTGGAGATGGGTGAGCACCGCTTGCGGGCGGTGGCCACCGACGGCCACCGGCTGGCCCTGTGCGATATGGGCGCGAGCATCGAGGGGGGCAGCGGAGAGCAGGTCATCGTGCCCCGCAAGGGGGTGATGGAGCTGCTGCGGCTGCTGGAGGACAGCGATGCGCCGGTCCAGGTCCAGGTGGGCAGCAATCACATCCGGGTCAGCGTGCCGGAGATCCGGTTCACCTCCAAGCTCATCGACGGACGCTTCCCGGACTACGACCGGGTCGTGCCCACGGGGGGCGACAAGCGCATGGAGGCGGACCGGGAACTGCTGCGCCAGGCCCTGGCGCGCACGTCGATTCTGTCCAACGAGAAATACCGGGGAATCCGGCTCAACCTGGAACCCGGTGCCCTGCGCATCCAGGCCCATAATCCCGAGCAGGAAGAGGCCGAGGAGGAGATCGAGGTGGCTTACGACGGAGAGCCGCTGGAAATCGGCTTCAATGTCACTTACCTCATGGAAGCGCTGGGGGCGATCCCCGGGGAGCGGGTGACGGTGACCCTGCGGGATTCCAACAGCAGCAGCCTGATCGAGGAGGTGGGGGGCCAGATGCCGTGCAAGTACGTTGTCATGCCCATGCGGCTGTAGCGGCAGGCCGCGACGGCGGCTGCGCGGCGGCGGCACGGGCTGCCCCTCCATGAGTCTGCTCTCCCTTCGAATCCAGGACTTCCGCAATCTGACCGCTGTCGAGCTGGCCCCTTCGCCAGGGCTCAATCTCATTGTGGGTGCCAATGCGGCGGGCAAGACAAGCCTGCTGGAGGGGATTTTCTTTCTCGGCCATGGTCGCTCCTTCCGCAGCCGGCACCCGGAACGGCTGATTCGGGAGGGAACGGATGCCTGCAGCGTGGTGGGGCAGGTGGCCGGAGGGGGGGGTGGCAGTGGGCTGACCGTAGGCATCGAGCGGAGCCGCCGGGGCTGGCGGGCACGGATCGGCGGCGCGCCGGTGCGCGGGCTGGCCGAGCTGGCGGGGCAGCTGCCGACCCAGCTGATCAACCCGGACAGCCACCGCCTGCTGGAGGGGGGGCCGCAATATCGCCGGCGCTTCCTGGACTGGGGCGTGTTCCACGTGGAACATCGTTTTCTCGGGGCGTGGCAGCGCTACATGCGGGCCCTGC